>CAZSKV010000669.1:0-5835 GCA_964607495.1 uncultured candidatus Brocadiaceae bacterium | reverse complement strand
CCTCGTCGAGGAAGAGCGTGCCGCCCTCGGCCCGGCTCGCGAGGCCCTGCTTGCTCTGGCGGGCGCCCGTGAACGCGCCGCTCTCGTGGCCGAACACCAGGCTCTCGAACAGGGTCTCGGGCAGCGCGGCGCAGGGCACGGTCACCAAGGGGCCGTGCGCGCGGCCCGACGCCGCGTGCACGGCGCGCGCGACGAGGCCTTTGCCTGTGCCGGACTCGCCGGTCACGAGCACGTTGGCCATCGATCCGGCCAGCAGCGGCAGTTCGCGCAGCAGCCGCTGCACGCCTTCGCTCGTGCCGACGATGCCATGCGCCGGATCCGCCCCCGCGGCGGTGCTGGCGCGCCGGCGCCGGCCTTCGAGTGCGCGCTCGATGCGCAACACCAGTTCTTCGAGTTCGAAGGGTTTCTCGACGAAGTCGACGGCGCCCAGGCGCATTGCTTCGACCGCCGTCGCGACCGAGCCGTAGGCCGTCATCAGCACGACTGCGGCCTCGGGATCGAGCGCCCGGATGCGCGCGAGCGCGGTCAGGCCGTCGCAACCGGGCATCCGCAGGTCCACGACCGCGACGTCGGCCGGGGCCACCGCCCAGCGCTCGATCGCCTTGTCGCCGGCATCCAGCGAGCTGACCTCGTAGCCGAGCCGGCGCAGCCCGCGGCCGAGGAAGTGCCGGATGCCCTCCTCGTCGTCGACGATCAGGATGCGGGCGGCAGGACTGGGAGTGCTGGAGCTGGTCTCCGGCGGCAGCAGCGTCGAGGGAATGGCAGCCATCAGGGTGTTCGCTGGGGACGGGGAGGGACGGAACGTCCCGGGCAGCGCCCGTCTTGCAACCGGAGTGCCGCAGCCGGGTTCATGCCGGTCCGGCCCCTGACGCGCACGGGAGCCGGAGGGTGAAGGTGCTGCCCTCACCCTCGCGGCTCGCGACCATCAGCGTGCCGCCGTGGGCGGTCACGATCCCGTGCGCGACCCACAGGCCGAGGCCGCTACCGGCGTCCTTGGTCGAGAAGAACGGCTCGAACACGCGCTCCAGGTGCTCTGGCGCGATCCCGACCCCGGTGTCCTTCACCGCGATCTCGAGCTGGCCGTCGCGCCGGCCGAGCCGGACCGTGAGCGTGCCGCCGCGCGGCATCGCCTGCAGGGCGTTGCCCAGCAGGTTCACGAACACCTCGTGCAGGGCGTCGGCATCCGCCAGGGTGCCGGCGTCGGCGCCGATCTCCTCGACCAGGCGCACGGAGAGGCGTCTGGCCTCCGGGGCGGCGAGCCGCAGGGCGTCGCGCAGCACCACGGCGAGATCGATCCTGCGGTTCGTGTCGAGCGTACGGGTGCCGGAGCGCAGATGCCGCGTGATCGTCGTGGCCCGCTCGCCCGCGCGCAGGATCACGCCGAGGGTCTCCTGCTGCTCGGGCGTCAGCGGCATGCGCAGCAGCTCGGTCGCGCAGCCGCGGATGCCGCCGATCAGATTGTGGAACTCGTGGGCCAGCCCGGCGGCGAGACGCCCGAGAGCAGACATCTTGGCGGCCTCGACCAGTTCGGCGGTCTTGCGCGCCACCTGCGCTTCGAGCTCGCGATTCAACCGGGTCAGCGCCGCGCGCGAGGCCTGGAGCTCGCCGAGCATGGTCGCGAAGTCGGCCGCGAGGGCGCCGATCTCGTCGCCCGAGGTGCCGGCCACGGCGACCGTGAGGTCGCCGCGCGCCACCTGCCGGGTCGCCGCGCGCAGCCCGCCGACCGGGCGCACGACCAGGGCATAAAGGCCGGCGCCGAGCAGACCGACGAGGCCGAGCAACACGCCGATGCTCAGCCAGACGTGCGACGCGCGCAGTTCCTCGGCGAAGGCGCGGCCGGCACGCAGCTGGTCCGCGCTCAGGTCCGCGACCTGCTGCCCGATGCGGGCTTCGGCGCGGCGCTGCATCTCCGTGGCCAGGATCTGCACGTTGTGCAACAGGCGCTCGCTGCGCAGCCGGTCCTGCGTGGCCACCGCGGCGCGCAGCCCGGCGACGTCGCCCGCGAAGAGCGCGACCGGCAGGTCGTCGATCTCGCGCCGGCGCACGTCGGTCGTGTGGTCGATCAGGTCGAGCAACACGCGCCGGCTCTGCTCGACCTGGGAGCTCGCGAGCTCGCGCATCGCCGCGCTGGTCTCGGACACGATCGCCGCATCGCGCTCGCGCAGCGAGGCGGTGATCGAGGGGCCGAGTCCGAACACCAGGAAGAGCAGCAGTGCGGCGGTGAACGCGGCGACCGCGAGGCCGAGCTTGGTCGTGAGGCCGCAGCGCACCTGGGGGCCGGCTTCAGCGCTTGCCATCACGGCCTCCTTGCGCGTCGTCGAGCAGGACGTCGGCCAGGGCCAGCAGGGAGAGCGGCAGCTCGTAGCCGAGGTCGCGCGCGGCCGCGAGGTTCACGACCACCTGGTACGAACGCAGCGTGACGGTCGGGATCACGCCCGGTTTGCGCTTGCCGGCGAGCACCTCGAGCGCGAGCGCGGCCGTGCACTCGCCGAGCAGCTCGTAGTCGACGAGCACGCCGGCGACCGCGCCGGAGCGCGCGCCCTGCAGCGACGAGGACAGCAACGGCACGCGCGCCTTGCCGAGCGCGGCGCGCACCTGCGCGAGGTTCTGGTAGATCACGATGTCGATCGGGATCCAGATCGCCTGCACCTGCTGCGTGAGGAGTTCCTGCACCGCCTGGGTGATGCCCTGCACGTCGTCGGTCAGCGCTTCGACGACGGTCAGGGCCGGCGCTCCCTTGGTCGTCAGGTGCGCGCGCATGCGCGCGAGTTCGGCGGCGCTGACGACTCCGGCGGTGCGCGAGCGCAGGATGCCGAGTCGCGTGAGCTGCGGGACCGCGCGTTGGAACACGTGCAGCACGGTCTCTGGCGGGATCGCGTTGCTGACGCCGGCCAGGTGGCTGCCGGAACCGTCCCAACCCTTGACGACCCCGGACGCGACCGGATCGGTCACGGCCGAGTAGATCACGGGCCGGTCCAGGATCGCGTCGCGCGTGAGCAGGGCCGATTGGGTGCCGAGTGCGAACACGAGGTCGAAGCCGCCCGCAGCCAGGCGCGCCAGCTCGCGCCGGGCGGCCTCCGCGTCGCCGTGCGCGGCGAAGCGAGCGACCTCGGGGCGCAGGCCGGCGGCCACCAGGCCCTTCTCGATGCCGGCCAGGGTCGCGAGATCGTTCGGCGATTCGTGCCAGAGGAAGGCCGCGAGGCGCGGTGGCTGCGCGAGCAGCAGACCCGCCAGGGCGAACACGCAGGCGAGCAACTTCATGCGGTGGCGGTGTAGGGCGCGAGCCCCGGGAGCGGCTAGTCCTTTTTGTCGCGGTACGACTTGTGGCAGTCCTTGCAGGACTTCTGCACTTTCGCGAACCGAGCCTCGAGCTCCTGCCGGTCCTTGCCGGCGGTGGCGAGACCGTCGGCGAACGCGGTCGCGACGGCAATCGAGTGGTCGAGCTTGTGGCGGAAGTCAGCAGGCCTGGCCGCGGACTCTGGGTCCGCGCGCAAGCTCGCGAGCAGCTCGGTCAACCGTCTGGCCTCCTTGACCGGGACCAGATCCGGATTCTGCCTGGGCACCGCGAAGCCGGCGGCGCGCACCTGCTTCAGCAGATCGAAGACGGTGTCGATCTCGGTCATGGTCTCGACCATGCCGCTGACCTTCGAGATCTCCGGGAAGTCGCTCGGGATCTTCGCGAGCTCCGCGGCCGGGGCCGGGCTCGCGTGGCGCACCGAGGCGAAGAGCCCTGCGTACTCCGGGCTCGTGCCGGAGACCTGCATGCGCGCGAGCATCTCTTCGGGGGTCGCGAGGCCCGCGAGCACGCAGGCCGTGCCCGCCGCCGCGGCGGAGCGGTGCTTGCCGTGATGGCAGTGCACGTAGACCGGACCGGGCAAGACCTGCAAGGCCCGCGCGAGTTCGCGCGCGCGCTCGGCGGGCACCTCGTCGTAGCCGATCGGCAGATGCACGTAGCGGATGCCGAGCGCCCTGGCCTGGGCGACCTCGGGCGTAGCCCCGTCCACCGAGATCACGGTGCGGATCCCGAGCATGGCGAGCGTGCGCAGACCCGCACTGCCTTCGGGGACCGCGCCGCCGACGACCCCCGGTGTGTAGGCGACCACGTTGTGCAGGCCAGGCAGGTCGGCGGCCTTCGTCGCAGCGAGGCCCGGCAGGGTCGGCTTCGCGACCTCCTGCGCCTGGCTCGCGCAGGAGCCCGGGAGCTGGAGCACGGCGAAGAGGAACAGGATCGGCAGGTACGGTTGGCGGGTCGTCATGAGCGTCACGGGGGAGGCCAAGGCAAGGTCCGTGCCCGCGCGCGAACGGAATGGCCGCAGCGCTGCCAAACCCCCGCCGGGCCGCGACTACGCGCGCTTGCGGCCTGCGCGCTCGAATCCGCAGGCCGTGGGGGCGGGAGCCCTCCATGTGGTCTGCCAGGAAGTACCTGGATCCAGGATGTGACAGGTCGGGCGCAGGTCTCACGTGGTGTACGGCCGTGACAGTGCCGCACGCACCCGCCACGCGACCCGCGGCGCCGCCGGCGCGCCCCGCAGCCGGTGCTGCACGAGAACTCCAGTCGCAGCAGGCGCTTGCCACATACGCCTCGGGATCTGCGCCGAGGGCACGCAACTTGTCCTCTGGGCAGCGTCCCCGATCCCCAACCCGATGGAGTCCGACATGCATCGCTCAGCCGCCGCGCTCTCCGCGCTGATCCTCTCGGCCACGGCTTCGGCCCAGGTCCCCGATGGCTACTACGTCTGGGGCTCGTTCCAGGGCACCGCTGGCATCAACGGCATCTACTTCTCGCACCCGCGCGATCCGCTGCAGCCGATGCTGAGCGTCAGCAACCTGCCGCCGGCGCTCGGTTACGACCCCTCGGGCAAGCGGGGCGTGGCCTGCCTGCTGCGCCGCGCGAGCGACGAGGCCCTGCTGGTCGGCGAACGCGCGCCGGCCGGGACCAGCGTCGACCTGCACGTGCTCAAGCTCTCCGGCTCGAGCGTCGTGTTCGCGCAGCTCTTCTCGGTCGGCACGAGCGCGAACGTCGGCGAGATCCCCCAGTGTGCGTTGCTGCCCGACGGCCGCGTGCTGCTCGCGGCGACCGATCTGCAACCGGGTGGACCGCTCGCGCACTTCCTGACCGCGCAATACAACTGGCAAGGTGTCGGCCTGCTCGACACGGTCGGCGGCGGCGTCACGGCCCTGCCGATCAGCAACTGGAGCTCGCTCCCTGGCGTGATCAATGCGATCACGGCCACGCGCGACGGCAAGACCGCCTACATCGGCAACTACATCTCGGCCGCAGGCGGTGACCTGTGGAGTGTGCCGCTCCCCAACGGCGGCGCCGCGACGCTGGTTGCCAACCTCCCGGCCGGGGTCTCGAACCTCGCGGTCGACAACGACGGCACGGTGCTGGTCACGACCTTGAACGGACCGCCGAACCTGTTCCGCTACGACCCGCTGAGCAAGGCCTTGACCGTGATCGTGACCGCGAGCGGGCCGCTGAACGCGATCGCGGTCGAGACGGTGAGCGGCAACTACGCGCTCGCGACCGCCAACGCCGGCGTGCCGCCGCGCTCGTTGCTCTGGGTCACGCCCGCCGGAGTCGAGACGCTGCTGCTCAGCCCGAACCGGGCGACGATCGCCGCGGTCGACGTCAACCCGAACCCCGAGGCCTTCGGTCAGGCCACGTCCGGCACCGGCACCTACACCTGGGACCTGGCGCCGAATCCCGGTGGGATGCCGCTGCTCGGCAACTCGAACTTCTCGTTGACCTTGAAGACGATGCTGCCGACGGCCTCGGTCGCGCTCTTCAGCACCGACCGCGCCCCGACGCCGGTCGAGATCCTCGGCGTGAAG
>CAZSKV010000668.1:0-5243 GCA_964607495.1 uncultured candidatus Brocadiaceae bacterium | reverse complement strand
ACTCGCTCGCGATCCACCTCGAAGGCGATGAAGGGCACGCTCTTTTCCAACTCGGTTCAGGGTCCGTTCGCACGAAAGTGAATCTGACAAAGTCGTGCTAGACTCCCGGCCCGAATCCGGCCCCAACAGGAAGTCCCCATGATCCGACCCCGTATCGCTCCCCTCTTCGCGGCATGCGCGCTGCTCGCACCCGTGTGCGCGCAACCTGCACCCGACCAGAAGGCCAAAGAGTTCAAGATCGACAAGGGCTACAACGGCGCGCCCACGACCTTCGCGCAGATGCGCGGCAAGGCGCTGATGCTGGACTTCTTCGCCACCTGGTGAGGACCCTGCAAGGCTTCGGTCCCGCACCTGAACGAGCTCTGGAAGCAGTACAGGAGCAAGGGACTGATGCTCGTCGGCGTGACCGACGAGGATGAAGGGCTGGTCGCGAAGTTCATCGAGGAGAACAAGGTCGAGTACCCGATCGTGATCAGCCACCAGGGTGGCGAGGAGTACGGCGTCCGCGCCTACCCGACGATCTGGCTCGTGAACGCGGAAGGCGTGATCGCCGGCCAGTGGAACCGCAGGGACACGACGCAGATCGAGAAGATCGTCGCGACCGTGTGCGAGCTGCCCGCGAACCTGCCGAAGACGCCGGAGTTCGAGGGCCTGCGTACGGCCTGGACGCAGCGGCGCATGCCCGAGTACGCGCGGCGCCTCGCGGTCCTCGCCGCAGTCCCGGACCTGCCGCAGGCGCAGCAGGAGGCCGTGGCGACGCTGCGCAGCAGCTTCGCGGCGCACCTCACGATGGTCGCCGAGGAGATCGACGCGCTCGCGGCAGGCCCCGACTACCTGGCGGCCGAAGCGCGCCTGCACGAGCTGATCAAGCGCTACGATCCGCTCTCGCCGGGCACCAAGGCCAAGAGTGTGCTCGCGAACTTCGTGAAGGACGCGCAGGTGCAGAAGGAGATCAGCGCGCTCAAGCGCTTCCGGGCGCTCGAGCAGAAGCTGCAGTCGACCAAGGCCAGCGGGGATCGGCGTCAGGTGCTGGATCTGGTCCGCAAGCTGGCGAAGGAGCAGGCCGGCACGCATGCCGCCGGGCTCGCGGACAAGCTCGTCGTCGAAGCGAACGGCCGCTGATCAGTTGCGGATCTCCTGCGCGCGGCCTTCCTCGCGCAGGATCTGCGGGATCAGCTCGCGCAGCCGTTCCGCCCTTCGTCCCGGGTCCGGATGGGTCGAGAGGAACTCGGGCCCCGCATCGCCGATCTGCGCCATGCGTTCCCAGAGTTTGGGCGCCTCGTACGGGTCGAAACCGGCGCGGATCGCGAAGCGCAAGCCGACCTCGTCGGCTTCGGTCTCGTGATCGCGGCTGTAGGGCAGCACGATGCCGAGCATGGCTCCGGCGCCGAGCCCGGCGAGGATCAGACCCTTCTTGTCGTCGTCGAGCTTCGTGAACTCGAGGCCGGCGGCCACGCCGACCAGGCCGAGCTCGAGCAGAAGCCCCTGGCTCATGCGCTTGTTGCCGTGCTGCTCGGTCGCGTGTGCGACCTCGTGCCCGAGCACGACTGCGAGACCGGACTCGTTCTGCGTGATCGGCAGGATGCCCGAGTAGACCGCGATCTTGCCGCCTGGCAGGCAGAAGGCATTGGGCACCTTTGGCGCATCGAGGAGCTTGAACTCCCAGGCGTAGGGCTTGCCGGAGGCCGCCGCGATGCGCGTCCCCACGCGCTGCAGCATCTGCGCTTCGGCCCCGGCCGTCACGACCGGGTGTTCGGCGGTGGCCTCGGCGTAGGCCTCGAGGCCGAGCTCGTTCATGTAGTCCTCGCTGAACAGCATCAGGTCCGCACACCCGGAGAGGAACACGAGCAGCAACGGCAGCAGCGATCTCATGGCCCGTGGAGTGTAAACACGAAGGGATGACCGAGGCATCACGCGACTGGGACCAGCTCTACGCGCAGGGCGACACCGGCTGGGATCTGCGCGAGGTCACGCCGGCGTTGCGGACCCTGTTGGGCAGTGGTTTCCTCGCCCGGCTGCCGCTCACGGCAGGGTGCAGGGTCGCGGTGCCCGGCTGTGGGCTCGGGCACGATCTCCGCGCGTTCGCGCAGCACGGCTGCCAGGTGACCGGGTTCGACATCTCGCCGCTGGCCTGCGCGCAGGCGCGCACGCTGCTCGCGCTCAACGGGGTGGCGGCCGCGGTCGTCTGCCGCGACCTCTTCGGCCTCCTGCCCGAGTTCGCGGGCTGTTTCGACCTGGTCTACGACTACACCTGCTTCTGCGCGATCCCGCGGCATCTGCGCGCTGCCTACGGCAGGATCGTGCATGGCCTGTTGGTGCCTCGTGGACACCTGCTCGTCCTCGCCTACCCGATGCTGCCCGAACGGGCCGGACAGGGCGGGCCGCCGTACCTCGTGACCGAGCCGGATCTGCACCTGGCCTTCGACGCTGGCTTCACGTTGGTGGAGAGCTTCGCGCCGCAGGATTCGGTGCCACGACGCGCTGCGGCCGAACGCTGGTACCGATGGCAGCGGCGCTGACGCGGATGCGCCGGGCGCGCTCTTGCCTCGGCTCCATTCGGGGCCGACACTCACCGGGATGATCTCGACCGAACTCGTGCTCCTCGGCGGTGCCCGTACGCCGATGGCCGAATACTCCGGCACGCCTGGTTTCGGGCTCCTGAAGGACCTCTCGGCGATCGAACTCGGCGCCCTTGCGACCAAGGCCGCGCTCGAGCGGACCGGCGTGCAGCCGGCCCAGGTCGAGCAGGTGTTCTTCGGCAACGCGTTGCAGACCAGCAATGACGCGATCTACGGCGCGCGGCACGTCGGCTTGCGCGCCGGCCTGCCGATCGAGGTGCCGGCGCTGACCGTGAACCGGCTCTGCGGCTCCGGAATCCAGGCCGTGGTCTCGGCGGCGCACGCGATCCTCGCCGGCGAGGCGAAGACCTGCGTGGCGGGCGGCATGGAGAACATGAGCCAGGCGCCGCACCTGCTGCGCGGCGGGCGCGAGGGGTTCCGCTTCGGCAGCACGCCGATGCTCGAGGACTACCTGATGGCGGCGCTGCTCGACCCGTTCTGCGGCTTCTACATGGCGCAGACTGCCGAGAACGTCGCGAAGAAGTTCGAGATCTCGCGCCAGGCACAGGACGAATTCGCGCTGCGCAGCCACCAGCTCGGCGCGGCAGCGGTCAAGGCCGGCAAGTTCGCGGCCGAGATCGTGCCAGTCAAGGTCAAGCGTGGCCGGGACGAGATCACGGTCGACAAGGACGATCACATCAAGCCGGAAACGACGCTCGAAGCGCTCGCGAAGCTGCGTCCGGCGTTCGCGAAGGAAGGCACGGTCACGGCCGGCAACGCCTCGGGCATCGTCGACGCCGCCGCCGCGCTGGTCGTCACGACGGCCGAACAGGCGAAGAAGCACGGCTGGAAGCCGCAGGCCACGATCCGCGGCTGGGCGGTGGCCGGCGTGCCGCCGGAGATCATGGGCATCGGTCCGGTGCCGGCGATCCAGAAGGTCTGCGCTGCGACCGGCATCAAGCAGCAGGAGATCGACCTGTTCGAGATCAACGAGGCGTTCGCCGGGCAATACCTCGGTTGCGAGAAGCAGCTCGGCCTCGACCGCAAGAAGGTCAACGTGAACGGCGGCGCGATCGCGCTCGGCCACCCGCTCGGCGCGACCGGAGCGCGGCTGCTGCTCACGCTGGTGCGCGAGCTGCGCGAGACCGGCAAGCGCTATGGCTGCGCTTCTGCCTGCATCGGCGGTGGCCAGGGCATCGCGATGATCGTGGAGCGTGCATGAGAGCCGATCGGATCCGGCTGACCGGCCGCGTGCTCTACCTGACCGAGGATCCGGCGCTGCTCCGGGCCCAGCTCCATGAGCGCAAGGACCTCGACTACGACCCGGAACGCAAGCTGATCGACAACATCTCGACCGACGAGCTCACCCCGGGTTGGGTCTGCTACTACTACGACGAGACCCTCGCGCGCTACTGCCTCGTCGGGCTGCGCGGCGGACACGTCACGAAGGACGCGATCAAGAACGGCGGCTTCCAGGTGATCGTCTCCGGGATCAGCAAGGGCTGCGGCAGTTCGCGCGAGACCGCGCCTTACTCGGAACTGACCGCCGGCGTGCAGATCGTGTTCGCGAAGAGCATCGAGAAGATCTACGGGCAGAACTGCCAGAACATCGGCCTCCTGACCGCGACCGACTTCACGCTGCTCGAGCGCCTGCTGCGCGGCGAGGAGCTGCCGATCAGTGCGTTCACGCGCGGCCTCGACGAGATCGGCAAGGAGGTCGTCGAGCGCGGCGGCCTCTTCGCCTACAACAAGGCACGCCTCGCCGGTGAGATCGTGCCGAAGGTCCCGGCCACGCCGAAGCGGCCGATGACGCTCTGCGAGCAGATCGTCGCCAGGCGCGCGATCGCGGACGCGAAGACCGGCCGGCTCGGGATCACGGCCGTGGCGCCAGGGGACGCGCTGTTCGTGCGCACCGACGTGCGCTTCTCGCACGAGTACGTCACACCGATGGCGGAGTCGTTGTTCCGGCTCGGTCTCGGCCAGGAAGCGAAGATCACCGACCCGGAGTCGGTGTTCGCGTTCCGCGACCATCTGACCTTCCTCGACCGCGTGATGCCGAAGGCGCACGTCGACATGGGGCTCAAGGAGCAGGCGGCCTCGCTCGCGACCGTGCAGCAGCGCTTCGCGCAGCAGCAGGGCGTCAAGCTCTACGGCGAGGTGCAACGCGGCGGCAAGACCGTCGGCAGCGAGGGCATCTGCCACAACATCGTGATCGAAGAGATCGCGCTGCCCGGCCAGATCGTGACCGGCACCGATTCCCACACGTGCATGGCGGGCGCGCTCGGGTGCTTCGCGTTCGGCGTCGGCTCGACCGACATGGCCAACTCGTGGTTCACGAAGGACGTGCGGGTCAAGGTGCCCGAGACCGCGCGCGTGAACCTGCACGGCAGCATGCGGCCGGGCGTGTGTGCGAAGGACGTGATGCTCGCGCTGCTCTCGCGCGAGTTCTTCAAGAGCGGCCGCGGGATCGGCAAGGTGCTCGAGTTCGGCGGGCCCGGCATCACGGCGATGGGGCTCGACGAGCGCGCGACGCTCACGAACATGTCCGTCGAGGCCGGGGGCTTCACGGGGATCATCGAGGCCGACGAGGTCGTGGTCGAGTACCTCGCGGCGAAGCGCGGGCTCGACCGCGAGGCCGTGCGCGCGCGGGTCGTGCGGGCCGACGACGGCGCGGCCTACGCGCAC
>CAZSKV010000667.1:0-1650 GCA_964607495.1 uncultured candidatus Brocadiaceae bacterium | reverse complement strand
CGACCACACCGAGGCGCAGGACATCCTCATCTGCATCCAGACGGGCAAGAACGTCGACGACGCGCAGCGCATGCGCGCGCTCGCCGGCCTGCACTTCCGCACGCCCGACGAGATGAAGCGGCTGTTCGACGACTTCCCGGGCGCGGTCACGAACACGCTGGCGGTGGCCGAACGCTGCAACCTGCAGATGAACTTCGGCAAGCCGCTGCTGCCCGAGTTCCCGCTGCCGCCGGGCGTGCGCGACGCCGACGCGTACTTTCGCGAACTGGCGTGGCAGGAGCTGGCCAAGCGTTTCCCGGCCGGCGTGGGCGAGGGCGCCAAGCAGCGCGTCGCGTACGAGCTCGACGTCATCTGCAAGATGGGGTTCGCCTCGTACTTCCTGATCGTGCGCGACTTCATCTTCTTCGCGCGCTCGAACGGCATCGGCGTCGGCCCGGGCCGTGGCTCGGTGGCCGGTTCGCTCGTCGCCTACGCCCTGCGCATCACCGACGTCGATCCGCTCAAGCACGACCTCATCTTCGAGCGCTTCCTCAATCCCGAGCGCGTGACGATGCCCGATATCGACATCGACTTCGACGATCTCCGCCGGGGCGAGGTCATCCAGTACGTGAAGGACAAGTACGGCGAGGGCAACGTCACCCAGATCATCACCTTCGGCACGATGGGCGCGAAGGGCGTCGTGCGCGACGTCGGCCGCGCGCTCGGCTTCCCGGTGGCCGAAGTCGACAAGCTGGCCAAGCTGGTGCCCGACGGCCTCGGCATGACGCTCGACAAGGCGCTCGACCTGTCGCCCGACCTCAAGGCGCTGCCCGAGAAGGGCCCGCAGTACGCCAAGCTGCTCAAGGCGGCGCGCGTGCTCGAGGGCCTGGCGCGCCACGCGTCGACGCACGCCGCCGGCGTGCTGATCACGCCCGGTCCGCTGCTCGACTACGTGCCGCTCTACCGCCAGAAGGACGGCACGGTCACGACGCAGTGGGACATGAAGTCGGTCGAGAAGGCCGGCCTGCTCAAGATGGACTTCCTGGGCCTGCGCACGCTGTCGGTGCTCGACGAGTGCGTGCGGCTCGTGAAGAAGCACCACGGCATCACCGTCGACTGGGAGACGCTCGACTTCGACGATCCGGCCGCCTACAAGGTGTTCCAGGACGGCGACACGGTGGCGATCTTCCAGTTCGAGTCCGGCGGCATGCGCGACTACCTCAAGAAGCTCAAGCCGACGGTCTTCGGCGACCTGACGGCCATGAACGCGCTCTACCGCCCCGGTCCGATGGAGAACATTCCGTACTTCATCGACTGCAAGCACGGCCGGCAGGTCGCAAAATACGATCACGCCAAGCTCGAGCCGATCCTGAAGGGCACCTACGGCGTGTTCGTGTACCAGGAACAGGTCATGGCCGCCGCCCACGACCTGGCCGGCTTCTCGATGTCCCAAGCAGACGAGCTGCGGCGCGCGATGGGAAAGAAAAACGTCGAGGAGATGGCCAAGAAGCGCGCCCAGTTCATCGAGGGCTGCGCCAAGGCGTCGCGCATTGGCGAAAAGGTCGCGGACAAGGTCTTCGCGACGATGGAGAAGTTCGCGGGTTACGGGTTCAACAAGAGCCACTCCGCCGCGTACGCGCTCGTGGCGTACCAGTGCGCGTACCTCAAGGC
>CAZSKV010000666.1:0-5784 GCA_964607495.1 uncultured candidatus Brocadiaceae bacterium | reverse complement strand
GCGATCCGGCGGCCGGCCGGATCGCGAGCGAGGGCGAAGGCGGGGCGGCGTTCGTCGCCGAGGTCGCGCGCGCGGCGATCGCAGCGTCCGAACGCCTGCGCACGGCGCTCGCGGCCTATCGCAGCAAGGCGGAGTACCCCGACGACGACCTCGGACGCAAGCTGCAGCTGCTCGCGAAGCTCGTGGTCTCGGGGTTCGGCACGCGGCTCTTCCACCTGGGCTTCGGCGGTTTCGACACGCATGCGCGCCAGGCCCCGGCCCAGGATGCCCTGCTGCGGATGGTCGGCAACGGCCTCGCCGCGCTGCTGCGCGACCTCGATGGACACCAGGCGCTCGGCCGCGTGCGCATCCTCGTGCACTCCGAGTTCGGCCGGCGGCTCGCCGAGAACCAGAGCCTCGGCACCGATCACGGCGCCGCGGCCCCGGTGTTCCTGCTCGGTGAGCACTTCGCCGCGCCCCTGCAGGGCACGCCGCCGTCGCTGCGTGACCTCGACGACGGCGACCTGAAGTTCACCTGCGACTTCCGCAGCGTCCACGCCGAGCTGCTCGCCTGGATCGGTCTCAAGCCTGCAGCCGCACCAGATCGTCCAGCGTCTGGGCGTTGATGCGGGCAGCAGTCGCTGCGCGTGGATTGGCACAGGGTGCGTCGTGCCACGTGCGTGGCAGCGGCTCGCCGGCGCGCGGCTCCCAGGCCGCGATCCACCCCGGATCGAGGTCGCGCGGCAACTGCTGGCCGCTCAGGATGGCCCACACCATGCCCCAGACCCGCGGGATCACGTGATAGGGGCGGTAGCCGCCGCCGCCGGTCGCGACCCAGCGTCCGCCGCAGTGCTCGTGCGCGAGCGCGTGGGTCAGCGCCGCGGCTTCTGCCATCGCCTGCGTCGTCAGCTGCAGGTCCGCGAGGGGATCGCTGCGGTGGGGATCGCACCCGTGCTGGCTCACGAGCAATGCCGGCCGGAACCTGGCCACGGCCGCTGGCAGCACGGCGCGCACGCAGGCGAGCCATGACTCGTCCCCGGTGCCGGACGCGAGCGGGACGTTGATCTTGGTGCCCAGCGCCGCGCCGCGGCCGCGGTCGTGCACGTAGCCCGTCCCGGGAAAGCGGACCTCGGGGCTCTCGTGGAACGACACCGTGATCACGTCCGGATCGTCTTGGAACGCTGCCTCGACGCCGTCGCCATGGTGCACGTCGAAGTCGACGTAGAGCACGCGTCCGGCGCCGAGCCGGCGGGCTTCGCGGATGCCGACCACCAGGTCGTTGATCAGGCAGAAGCCGCTGGCCATGCGGCGCATCGCGTGGTGCAGGCCGCCGGCCGGATGGAACGCGTGGTCGCAGACGCCGGCCATCACCGCGCGCACGCACGCGAGCGTGGCCCCCGCGATCGCCGCCGCGGCTGCGTACTGGCCCGGGGCGATCGGGTTGTCGCCGTTGCCGAGACCGTGCCGCCAGCCGCGCTGCACCTGCGCGGCGTCGGGGTTGGCGGCCGAGAGTTCACGCACGACCTCGAGGTAGTCCGGGTCGTGGGCGAGCTGCAGTTCGGCGTCGGTCGCGGGGGTGGCGGGCAGCCAGTCCGCCTCGCGCACCAGCGCCGCGCGGTGCAGCAGGTCGAAGAGGGGGCGCTGCCGATCCCGTGCGAACGGGTGGTCGCTGCCGAGGTCGTAGGCCGGCAGGGCCGTGGCGTCGATGATTCGTGCCCGGCAGGGGAGTCCCGAAGCGCCTGACATCGCAGCAGTTATAAGAGCATCCGCGATTCCGCGCGGCTGTTGCCGGCGATTCCCCGCGCTGGCGACAACCACGGTCACCTTGCCGCAACCGATGACGACGCCCGAACCCCTGCTGCAGGACGGTGGCACCGGACCCGAGGACCTGCTCCTCGTCCAGCGCGCCCTGCGCCAGGATCAGGTCGCGGTCGATCAAGTCCTCGGCCGGTTCTCCTGCGTGGTGCGCTTCGTGTATCGCCTCAACCGCATGCTCGGCTACCGACTCGCGACCGACTCCCTCGAGGACGTCGTGCAGCAGGTCTACATGGCGGTGTGGCCGCGACTCAAGGACTTCGCCGGCACCTCGGCGCTCGAGAGCTGGATCTACGGCTTCTGCCGCAACTGCCTGCGCGCCGAGGCGCGCAAGCGTTCGATGCGCGGCCGGGTCGCGATCCTCGCCGACGAGGACTTGGAGCTGCAGCCCCAGGGTGACTCCTTTGCGGCATCGCCCGAGGAGGCCGCGTTCCGCGCCGAGAACGCCGAAGCGGTGCAGGACGCACTCGAGCAATTGAAGCCCGTCGAGCGCGAGGCCGTGCGCCTGCGTCATCTCGAGGGCTGGAACTTCGAAGACATCGCGCGGCAGCTCGATCTGCCGGCCAGCACGGTCAAGGACCGCTGCTACCGCGCGCTGCTCAAACTCAAGGGACGATTGAAGAGCCGTGACCCCCAACCCTGAACGCAGTGAGTTCGCGCAGCTTCTGGCCGCGCACGCGAATCGTGAGCTGCTGCCGGCGGAACGGCAGCATCTCGCGGCTCTCGCCGCGGGCGATCCGGAACACCTCGCCGACCTGCACGCGGTCGAGGCCGTGCACGCGGCATTCGCGCACGAGCGCGCGCTCGCGCGTGCCGCGCTGCGTCCGGCCGATCCGCGCGAGGAGGCCGACCCCCTCTACCGCGACCTGGGCCGCGCCGCCGCCCGCGCCGAGACCCGGCTCAAGGCCGGCTTGCGTGCGCTCGCGCCGGCGCCCCTGCTGGCGCCGGTGCGCCCGCGCTGGGCCCTGCGCGTCGTCTGGTTCGGGGCGGCGGCCGCCGCGCTCTGGCTCGCCTGGCTGCTGTGGTTGCGTCCACCGCAGGCGCCGCCGCTGCTCGACGGCCAGCCGAACCGGGAGGTGCTCTCGATCCGGCTCGTGCCCGAGGTCAACAAGGACCTGCGCACGATCTCCTGGCAGTCCCTGTCCGGCGCGCGGCGCTACGACGTGGTCGTCGAGGATGCTGCGGGTAAGGTGCTCCTCGAGCGGCCCGCGGCGGCCGCGAAGAGCACTCGTTGGGACCTCAGCGAAACCGAGTTCACGCTGCTCTCGCAACAGCGCGAGCCGCTGACGCTGCGCGTGATCGCGCGCGACGGGATCGGCCTGCCGATCGGATCCTCCGGCGACTTGCCCTTGTCGGTGCGCTGAACCTGCTCGCGGTCGCGCTCGCGGCGCAGGAACCGCGCGAGCGCTTCGACGAGCTCTTCGTGCGCGCGGTCCGCACCGCCGCCAGCGGACGCAGCGTCGACTTCCGCGCCGGCAGCGAACTCTTGCAGCAGGCCGAAGCCCTGATCGCCGAGCTGCCGCCGGAACTGCGCGCCAAGGCGCGCTTCTCGGTCGCCGTCCGCAAGGCCGAGATCCAGCTGCGCGCGGGCAACCTCGAGCGGGCGGCGCAGGGGATCACGGCGGCACGGCAGGACGCGCGCGCCACGCCTGGAGCCTGCTCGGGCGTGCATCGCGTGCTCGCCCTGGTCGTGCTCTGGCAGAGCCTGCCGAGCGAGCGCTTCCTGAGCGAGCTCGGCGCCGACCGGGCCTACCTGCAGAGCGCCGAGGCGACCGCGGACGCGCGCTACCTGGCCGTGCCACTGCGGCTGCTGCAGGCCGATCTGCTGCTGGCCGATGGGCGGGAACGCGAAGCCCTCGCGCAGCTGCTCGCGGTCCGCGACGAAGTGCGGCAGACCGTGGACCGCGAGCCCCAGCTGCGGCCGTGGCAGAAACTCTGCGCGCAGCGGCTGCTGAACTTCCACTACGCGCGCCACGACTACGAGCAGGCGCTCGCGCAGATCGGCGATCTCGCGCCGGAGGACCAGGCGGCGCCGCGCGCGCTGCTCGCGTTGCAGCTCGGCGAGTTCGACGAGGCCGCGGCCAGCGGCGAGCTCGCCGCGGCGGCCGACCCCCGCTTCTGGCAGGTCGTCGCCGACGCGCGGGAGATGCAGGGCCGCTTCGCCGAGGCGCTCGCCGCCTACGAGCGGGCCCACTTGGCGACGACGGCGCCAGCCGATCGCGCGGCGGCCGCGAACGGCCGCGGCGACGCGCTGCTCGGCCTCGGCGATCTCGCCGGCGCCGCGGTCAGCTATCACGCCGCCCTGCAGGCGCTCGCCGAAGTCGCCCCCGGCCCCGAACGTGCGTTCGAGCGCGCGGAGTGTCACAAGGACCTCGGCCGCGTCGACGAGGCGCTCGGACAGTGGGCCGCCGCGCGCGCGCAGTTCGCGGCTGCGCTGGCCGAGATCGAAGAGGCGCGCCGCAACCTGCCGATGGACGTGCTCGGGGACGCGTTCCTCGAAGCCGACACCCTGCTCGCGGTCGACGGCTTGCTGCGCCTCGCGCAGCGTGGCGAGGGCGGGCTCTGGGAGGCCGCCGCCACGCTCGATGCGGCCAAGGCGCGCGGACTGCTCGACTGGCTCGCAGCCCCGCCGACCGCCGCGCGGGCCAAGGAGGTGCGCAGCGCCGTGCAGGCCCTGCTCGTCCCCGGCGATCCGGCCGGGCAACGCGCGCGCCTGGCCGCGCTCGAGCACGCGCGCGCGAGCGCCGGTGCGGGCCTGCGCCGCTTCGGGGCGCCGCTGCGCGCCGAGGCGCTGCAGGCGCTCGCCGCGCGCGAGCCCGACACGCTCTTCTTGTGCTACTGGCTCGACCACGACAAGGGCGTCGGCAGGGCGCGCGACCGCGCGCGCCTGCTGGTGCTGCGCGGCACCCGGATCGAGCTGCTGGATCTCGGCGCCCGCAGCGACGCCGAGCGCGAGCTCGTCGCCGCCGTCGAAGCCATGCAGGATGCGCGGCGGACGCCCGATGCGGTGCTCGCGGCCGCCGCCGCGCGCTACCTGCCGGCCGCGCTCGCCCGCTACCTCGCCGGGGCCGAGCGCGTCGTGTTCTGCCCCGACAGCGTGCTCGCGCGCTTGCCCTTCGAGGCCTTGCCGGTCGCGGGCGTGCCGATCGGCCTCGCGCAGGTGGTCGAACGCGCGCCCTCGCTCGCGGTCCGGCAGGTCCTCACGCGCCGCGCCCCGCGCGGCGAGGACGCCCTGGTGCTCGCCGACGTGTCGCCGCCGCCGGGCCTGCGCGAGTCCGGGCTCGCGGCGCTGCACTTCTCGGCGCGCGAAGGGGGACTGATCGCCGGCTGCTATCCCAAGGCGCGCGTGCTGGCCGGCCAGGCGGCGAGCCTCGCGAACCTCGAGGCCGCGCTCGCCGTCCAGCCGTACGCAGTCGTGCACTTCAGCACGCATGCGCTCGCCAACCCGGCCGTGCCGGCGGCGGCGACCCTGCTGCTGAGCGACGGCCTCGCGCCGATGAGTTCCCTGCTCGGCATGCCGCTCGCCGGCAGCCTCGTGGTGCTCTCCGCCTGCGTCTCGGCGGGCGGCGCCGAGCGCGGCGGCGAGGGGGTCGTCGGCCTGCTCTGGGGCCCGCTCGGCGCCGGGGCCTGTGGCGCGGTGGCCTCGCTCTGGGACGTCAACCAGCAGGCGACCTGTGACCTGATGGCGCAGTTCCATTTCGCGCGCAGCCAGGGCCATGACACGGCGCAAGCGCTGCGCCAGGCGCGCACCGTGCTCGCGCGGTCCGCGCAGTACGCGCACCCGCACTACTGGGCCGGTTTCGGCGTCTACGCGGGACCGGGTCAGGAGCCGCCGGCGAACTCGCGCGCGGCGTGGTGGTGGCTCGCGGTGGTCGCCCTGCTCGGGGGCACGGGGTGGTGGGTGGCTGGAGCGCGCCGGCGCGCCTAGCACGACTTTGTCAGATTCACTTTCGTGCGAACGGACCCTGAACCGAGTTGGAAAAGAGCGTG
>CAZSKV010000665.1:0-3705 GCA_964607495.1 uncultured candidatus Brocadiaceae bacterium | reverse complement strand
GCTTCTTCGCCGACCAGCGCGACAACCGCCAGCTCGTACGCATGCTCAGCCGCGGGCGCACGGTCCTGGACCTCTGCTGCCACGCGGGCGGCTTCGCGCTCGCGGCGGCCCTCGGCGGGGCCAAGCGCGTCGTGGCGGTCGACCTCGACGAGGCGGCGGTCGCCGCGACGCGCGCCAACGCGCAGCGCAACGGCGCGAGGGTCGAGGCACGCCACGAGGACGCCTTCGCCACGCTGCGCAACCTGACCCCGGGCGCGCACGATCTGCTGATCCTCGATCCGCCGAAGTGGATCACCGGCAAGGGCGAGCTCGAGACCGGCGTCGGCAGGTACCGCGACTTCAACCGCCTCGCGTTCGAGAAGGCCGCTCCGGGCACCGTGGTCGTGACCTGCTCCTGCTCCGGCGCACTGTCAGAGGACAGCTTCCTGCGGCTGCTGCGCGAGGCTGCCGCCCAGGCCCATCGCGACGTGGCCGTGCTCGCCGTGCGCGGCGCCGGTCCGGACCATCCGGTCGCCCTCGAGTGCCCCGAGACGCGCTACCTGAAGGTCGTGGTCGCGGTCTGCAGGTAGCTGGGAGTCCGCCTCAGCCGCGCAGTTCGGCCCCGACTTCGCGGCAGCGTTCGCGCACGCGCGCGATGTACTTCTCCTCGTCCGCGGCGCTCAGCGTGCGGTCGTCGGCGCCGAGGGTGACCGTGAAGTTCACGCTCTTCATCCCCGCGGGGACGTTTGCGCCACGGTAGACCTCGAAGAGCCGCACGCTGCGCACCAACTTCTTGCCGCAGTCGTCGAGGAAGTGGGCGAGGTCCTTGACGCGCGTCGCCTCCGGCACGAAGAGCGCGATGTCCACCGGCTGGCTCGGGAAGCGCGGGATCGGCACGAACCGCTCTTCGACGAGGCCGGCCTGCAGGATCGCGCGCACGTCGATCGTGGCGACCGCGGTCGTGACCGGCAGCCCGAGGTTGCGCAGCACCTGCGGGTGCAGGCAGCCGACGTAACCGACCGGGGTGTCGCCGCGTTGCATGGCCACGGTCCGTCCGGGGTGGATCCACGGCAGATCGCGCACCGAGCAGAGTTCGTCGAGGGTGCAGGGCGCACCGGCGCGGCGCAGCAGCACCGCGAGCGCCTCGCGCAACTCGGGATAGGGATGCGTGCCCTCGCGCCGGCTGCAGACGAATGCCACTTCGCGCACCTCGTGCGGCAGCGCGAGGCCGTCCCGACGCTCGGGGTGGTAGCCCTTGCCGTGCTCGTGCAGGCGCACTTCGGCCTGTTCGCGCAGGTTCGGGGCCACGTGCGCGAGCAGGCTCGGCAGCACGTGGCGCCGCATGCGCGTGATCTCGGGCGCGACCGGGTTGGTCACGCGCGCGTATTCGAGGTCGTCGGCCAGGCAGGCCGCGACCAGCGCATCGGGCACGAAGCTGTAGTCGTATACCTCGCAACAGGCGAGCTCCATCGCCCCGGCCGCGACGATGCGCCGCGCGAGCCCGAGTTCGGGCTCCTTGGGTGGCATCGCGACGACCATCCGCAGCGGCACCCCCTCGATGTTGTCGTAGCGGTGCATGCGGCCCACTTCTTCGATCAGGTCGTCCTCGCCGAGCAGGTCCTTGGTCGCCCGGAACGACGGCACGTCGACGTGGAAGCACTGGTCGGCAACCCGGACGCGGCAGTCCAGCGCGGTGAAGATCCGGCACACCTCCTGCTCGCTCAGGACCTTGCCGAGCTTGTTGTCCAGGCGTGCACGCCGCAGCGTCAGCCGGCGTGGCGTGTAGCTCCAGCCTCCGGCGTCGACGAGCGGTCCTGCCGCCCGCGCGGCCGGCTGCAGCTCGCGCAGCAGCTCGACGAAGCGATGGGCCGCCTGCGCGGCATACGCCGGATCGAGCGCCTTCTCGAAGCGCGTGCTGGCATCGGTACGCAGGCCCAGGCGCGCGCTCGTGCGCCGGATCGAGGTCGCATGGAAGGCCGCAGACTCGAGGAAGAGCGTGCTCGTGTCCGCGGCCACGCTCGCTTCCTCGCCACCCATCACCCCGGCGAGGGCCACCGGCTTGCCACCGGAGGTGATCAGCAGGTCCTCGGGCACCAGCGTGCGCTGCACGCCATCCAGCGTGCGCATGGTCTCGCCGGCGCGCGCACGCCGCACGACGATCCCGTCGGCGTGCAGCCGGCGCAGATCGAACGCGTGCAGCGGCTGGCCGATCTCCAGCATCACGAAGTTCGTGAGGTCGACCAGGCTGTTGATCGGCCGCACACCGACGGCGCGCAGCAGCCGTTGCAGCCAGGCCGGCGACGGCGTGACCTTGCACCCCTCGAGCACGACGCCGACGTAGCGCGGACAGCCCGCCAGGTCCTCGCTGCGGATCGGCAGCGCGCGGCCTTGCGCCGGGAAATCCTGTGGCACCCCGAGCGGCGCCAGTGCCCTGCCGTAGATCGCCGCCAGCTCGCGCGCGAACCCGTAGTGACCCCAGAGGTCGGGACGGTGGTTGATCGACTTGTTGTCGATCTCGAACACGTGGTCGGTCAGGGGTACGGCGGCGAGCAGACGCGTGCCGGGTGCGGCCGCGGTCTCCAGCACGAGGATCCCCTCGTGCTCGTCGGAGAGCCCCATCTCCCGCTCGGAGCAGATCATGCCCTGCGATTCGGCGCCGCGGATCTTCGACTTCTTGATCTTGGTGCCGTCGGGCAGGCTCGATCCGGGCAGTACGACCGCGACCTTCTGGCCGGCCGCGATGTTGTGCGCACCGCAGACGATCTGCAGCAGCTGGCCGGTGCCGACGTCGACCTGGGTCAGGGAGAGCTTGTCGGCATCCGGGTGCTTCTCGCGTTGCACGACGTGACCGACGACCAGGTCTTCGAGACCGCGGCCGTAGACCTCGATCCCCTCGATCTCGGCCGTGGAGAGGGTCAGGTCGTTGCGGATCTGGTCGGGGGTCTTGTCCGCCAGGTCGACGTAGCGCGACAGCCAGCGCAGCGAGAGCTTCATGGGATCACACCGCGAAGAACTGGCCGAGGAAGCGCAGGTCCCCGCCCATGAACAGCCGGATGTCGTGGATGCCGTAGCGGAGCATCACCACACGTTGCAGGCCCATGCCGAACGCGAAGCCCGTGTACTCCTCGGGGTCGATGCCGCCCTGCTTGAGCACGTTCGGGTGCACCATCCCACAGGGCATGACCTCGATCCAGCCCGAGCGCTTGCAGACCGAGCAGCCGCGGCCCTCGCAGAACGGGCAGTTGACGTCGAGCTCGAACCCCGGCTCGACGAACGGGAAGTAGCCCGGCCGCAGGCGCACGCGCAGGTCGCGGCGCAGGATCTCCTTGAGGCAGGTCTTCATCACGTGGATCAGGTTCGCGACCGACACGCCCTGGTCCACGACCAGGCCCTCCATCTGGTAGAAGGTGTGCTCGTGGCTCGCGTCGACCGCTTCCTGGCGGAAGCAGCGTCCCGGCACGATCACGCGCAACGGCGGCCGGAAGCGCCGCATCGACCGCACCTGCACCGGCGACGTGTGCGTGCGCAGCAGGTTGCCGTCGTCGAGCCAGAACGTGTCCTGCGAGTCGCGCGCCGGATGGTCCGGCGGGATGTTCAGGGCCTCGAAGTTCAGGTGTTCGGTCTCGATCTCCGGGCCGTCCTGCCACGAGAAGCCGAGGGACGCGAACAGGTCGACCAGCTCGTTCTGCACGATCGTGATCGGGTGCAGCGAGCCGGTGGGACGCG
>CAZSKV010000664.1:0-9548 GCA_964607495.1 uncultured candidatus Brocadiaceae bacterium | reverse complement strand
AATGCCGGCCGTTCGCGGATGGGTTGATCAGGCGCGTCGGAGCTGACCCTCCGAACGGGAATCAACCCATCGGGTTGCTAGGGGGCGGAGGGTAGCGGCCCAGGATCTTGTGTGTCAAAGGGTTTGTGGAGACCGGAGGCCAGGTTCAGTAGGCGAGCCGCAACAGGCCCGGCACGAACCGCACCACGATCCCCTGGGACAGCGCCCCGGCCGCGGCCGCCGCGTCGCGGTAACCGAGCTCCGTCTCTCCCACCCGCTCGCCGCCCGCGATCGACTTCGGCTCCGGACCGGCGATCACCGCGGTGAACACCTCGTCCACGCCATCGCCCGCGGCGATGGTCAGGATCTCGAGCACGCGATCGACCGGATCCCAACGGCAGGAGCGGACCGCCGCACGGGTCGCGACCAGGTGCGGCGGCGGCTTCTGACCGCTGTTGCGGGTCGTGATCGCGTAGCGCCCGGGCAGACGCGGCAGCTGCACGTCCTGCTGCCGCCAGTAGGCCCAGGGCACGCCATTGAGCAGCACTTCGTCGAAGGGCAGCGCCATCGTGACGCTCGGCGCCGCGAGCAGGTGCGGGATCTCCGTGACCTGGGCCGTGACCGCCTGGTCCTCGCGCTCGCGCAGCACCAGCGCGTGCAACGAGCCCGGTCCCGGCCGCGTGCTCGTGAGCAACGACGGCCCGCCGTGGATCTGCACTGGCGCACCCGGCTGCTGATAGACCAGGAGCCACTCGCCACCGCGCGGATCCGGCTGGGCGCCGCGCCAGTGCCAGGCTCCGGCCTCGCGCACCAGGTACGGCGTTGCCGTCGGATTGACCAGCTTGAGCAGCCGTGGCCACGGGAACGGCAACTCGCTGTGGATCTCGGCCCTGCCGCTGGCGTCGAGCTCGAGCTGCGCCGGCTGCTCGATGTCGCCAAACGCGCGCGCCAGGTGCAGCAGGGTCTCGAGCCCGTGGTCGCGCAGGAACAGGAAGCCCACCCGCACCTTCTCGTGCGCACGCGGGTACCCGGTCAGGACGAGCCGGTCCTCGGCATCGAGCGCGAAGTGGTGGTAGCGCGGCATCTGCAATGGCACCACGGCGAGATCCGGCAGCGCCGGGTCGTCGCTCTGCAGCACGAACGGACGCGTGAGCTGACCCTTCCCCTCGCCCGCACTCGTGTCGCGCAGGCGCTTGTAGCCGACGAGGCCGAACACGCGCTGCACAAGCAGGCCGCGCGCCACGGTCTCGTAGTCGATGCCGAGCACGAAGCCGGGCAGGTCGGCGGTCGCGATCAGCCGCTTGCGCTCGCACAGGAATGACGACGCCGTCCGTTCGCCGAGTTCGGCCCGCCAGCCGGCCGAGAGTTCGACCCGCGTCTCGGCACCCATGTCGGCCCGGCGGACCAGCCGGCACAGATCGATCGCGACCGCGCCCCCGGCGACGACTTCGAGCGCGAACCGCCGCGCCGGCCCGGAGGCGAGCGGGAATGGCAGCACGTGGCGCACACCGCCGTCGCCGGCGCGGAATGCGAGCAGCCGCACGACTTCGCCCTCGCGCGACAGCTCGACGATGCCGGTGCCCTCGACGCCGCGCAGCACGAGCTCGAGCTCGTACTCGCCGACGCCGGCCTGGAACCCGACCTCGACCTTCGCCGGCCAGCGCGGCACCGCCTCGCGCGCGAGCTGGGCCGGGAACACCGCGCCACCGCGCGCATCGCCTTCGATCACCACGGTCGCGGCATAGGCCCCGGGTCCGCGTGCATTGCCGTGCACGAAGTCGAGGGCACCCTGCTGCAGCACATCCGAGGACGGCCGGGCGCCGCGCACGCGCGTCGTGAACAGCGGCGCTGCCAGCTCGTGCGTGCGCGGATCGTCGCGCCGGAACACGGCGCGGCCCGTGGGATCGAACCACAGGGGTCCACCACTGCCGTAGAGCCGCAGATGGTTGTTCTGCAGGAACGGGGTCTCGTGCGGCAGCGGACACTCGCTGCCGAACCCGCTCTGCACGCGCTCGACGGACGCGCGCTGCAGGTCGCGGAAGCCGTTCTTGCCGCTGGCCAGCAGGCGGCCGGCGAGCGCGGCCTTCAGCGGGTCGAGCGAGAGGCCGTGCACCACCTCCTCGGTGCCGGTCCCGAGCGTCGCCGGATTGTGCGCATGCCAGAGCAGCGCCGCACCCATGCCCAGGCGCGCGCGCGCGAAGTCCTGCGCCTGGATCGCGAGCCAGTCCGGATATGCGCCACCGCCATGGGCCCGCGCTGCCCCCCACAGCGCGGCCGAGGGCTTGCCGCGTCTGGCATCGAGCACGCCGGTGAGGTACTGCGGCGGCGCGAACGCATCCCGCCACGCCGCCGAGATGCCGGCCCCTTCGAGACCCTGCGGCCGCCCATAGTCGCAGTGCACGACGTCGGCATAACCCGGCCATGGTTCGCTGCTCAGCGCTGTCGCCAGCGCGATCGCCGCCGGCTGGTGCGCGCGCACGACCTCGAGCAGGAGGCCGTCGCGGTCGGGCATGCTCTCGCGCAGTGCGTAGCCGTCGAACGCGCTGCCGCCGAGCGCGCGCAGGTCCAGCAGTTCCCGCGCGAGGAAGCGGCCGACGGTCAGCGCTTCGGCGCGGCCCGCGGAGCGGGCTGGAGCCGGATGCCAATCCAGCACCGCGAGCAGCCCGTGCGCATGGGCCGCCTGCGCCAGGCCCTGGGCGCGGCGCGCCGACCACTCGGGCCAGTGCTCGCCACCGAACCAGGCGAGTGGCCGTTGCAGGCGGTCACCGGGCAGCCACGCGAACGGGTACCCGAGTTCCTGGTCGGCGAAGCGCACTTCCGTCCAGCCGGCACCGGCCCGCCAGGCCGGCCGCAGCATCTGGTCGACGAGCAGCGTGTCGGCCACCGGCGACCGCGCGGCGCGCTGGTCGTTCAACGCGACCTGCCAGCCCCAGAGCGGCACGCTCGCCGCCCCGGGCAGTGCCCGCTGCGCGAGCGGTGGCAGGGCCATCTCCCGTTCCGGCGCGGCGGCGGCGTGGTCCACGAGCAGTGCCACGCGCGGCGCGCGCCGTGGCGCCGCCAGTTCCCGCACGGCGTTGGCGAGCAGGCGCCGGGCGTTGTGGCCGACCCGTTCCTGCCGCCATGGTTCGGGCTGGGCGCCGATCGCGAGCACCTTGCCGGCGCCGTCCTGCCACTGCACGACCACGATCGCGTCGAGGTCGGCGGCCACGCCGTCGCGCACGCGAGCCAGCCGGCCCAGCACCGTGCCGGCCTTGGGAGAGGTCCGCTCCCACTGGCAGGTAGGCACCGCGACGACTTCGCCGCCGCCGAAGTGGAACACGTCGCCGCGCCCGGCCGCAGCGTGCAGGCCTTCGCAGAGCGGCGTCGCGACCGCCGCCGTGGCGCGGAACCCGAACTCGTAGGTCCCGAGCGCCGTGGCGTCGGAGACCCCCCAACGGTAGGTGCCGATGCGGTCCGGCGGTTCCGGCTCGATCCCGAGGTCGTGCGCGAGGCGGGTCGTGAAGCCGACCAGCAGCAGGCGGCCGCCGTTGTGGACGTGCTCGCGCCAGGCGGCTCCGACGCCATCGACGAGCAGCTGCTGCGGATCGCGGCGGTCGCTGAGCAGCACCTGCACGTCGCTGCGGACGCGCAGGGCCGCCACTTCCGCGCTCGTGCGCGGCCAGGCGAAGACCTCGGTGCGGAACTCGCTGGCGAAGAGTTCGTGCAGACTCTGCGGTGCCGAACCTGGAGTCAGCGGCGCGACCGGCTCGGGCGGAGCCGAGCAGGCGGCGAGCGCGGCGAGCGCCGCAGTAGTTGCGAGTCGATGCGACACGTCCTTTGCCTTGTGCTCGCGTTCCTATCGACCGGATCGACGTGTCGACTTCTGCCGCACTCGGCCGGCGCCTCGACCCCGATGCTCCGCGAGCCGGGGTTTCGGGACACGGCGGCGATCGCGTTGCCCCTCGCCACGAGTATCCTGGGCACGACCCCACGATGACGCACCGCCTCTACTTCCGGCAGCTGCTCAGCGGCCAGGACTTCGCCGCGGACGACGAGATCGCCCGCTCGATGGTCAACTTCGTCTACCTGATCGGCGACCGCGACACCGGCGAAGCCCTGGTCGTCGATCCGGCCTACGCCGTGCGGCAGGTGGTGGCGCTCGCGCAGCAGGACGGCATGCGGATCACGGGGGCGCTGGCCACCCACTACCATCCGGACCACATCGGTGGCGACCTCTTCGGCCACGAGATCCAGGGCATCCGCGAACTGCTCGAGGTCCAGGGCTGCAAGATCCATGTGCAACGCACCGAGGCACCCTGGGTCAAGCGCGTGACCGGCGTCGCCGATTCGGATCTGGCGCTGCACGACAGCGGCGACGTGGTGCAGGTCGGCAGCATCCCGGTGCAGCTGATCCACACGCCGGGACACACTCCGGGCAGCCAGTGCTTCCTCGTCGCCAACCGCCTCGTCGCCGGCGACACGCTGTTCCTGCAAGGCTGCGGGCGCACCGATCTGCCCGGCGGCGATCCGCGCCAGCTCTACCTCAGCCTCACGCAGCGGCTCGCGAAGGTGCCCGACGACGCGACGCTCTTTCCGGGCCACCTCTACGCCCCAGAGGCCTCGGCACAGCTCGGCGCGGTGCGGCGCACGAACGCCGTGATGCTGCCGAAGACCGAAGCCGAGTGGCTGCAGATCTTCGGCGGCTAGGAATCCAGGGACTCCGGCTCAGGGCGTGAACGCGAGCCGGATCACGTTCTCGAACGCGTTGCCGCTGCCGAGCCGGGCGGTCTGCGACCAGAGCGTCTGCCCGATCACGCTCGCCGAGCTCGGCGTCGTCAGGGTCAGCGTGTGCACGCCGCTCGCCGGCACGTTGCCGACCGCGGTGGCGACGAAGGGCAGCGCGAGATCGATCTCGAGCGCGCCGCTGAAGCCCGGGATCGTGAGCGGCGGGCGCCGGCCCGAGCCCAGCACCAGGAGCACGACCTCACCCGGATTGCCGCCGGTCTCGAGGCGCAACGCGTTGCCCGGCGCGGGCGCGCCGAAGAGCCGCTGCCCCTGCCCGCCACGGTCCAGGCAGTAGCCGGCGCCGCCGTTGCCGAAGGTGTTCGCATGCACGGCCTTGGTCCCGGCCACCAGGAACTGCCCGTCACCCGAGAGATCGAGGTCGAAGACCGAGCCTGGGGTGTCGATCTTGCCGATCGGCACGTTCCCGGAATCGCGGTCGAAGAGCATGACCTCGGGATGCGTGCTGAACTGGTCGCCCCAGGAGCCGACGGCGATGTACTTGCCGTCGTCCGAGACCGCGAGCGCACTCGGCGTGTCCTGGAACTGGCCCTGGCCGGCGGCCTGGAACGTCCACAGCAGCGTCGCGCCGGTCAGCGACAGCCGCCAGCAGTAGACCCGGAACGGCAGGTAGTTGTTCGTCGCGTCGGTGGCCGCCACCGCGAAGGTGTTGCCGTCCGCCGAGAGATCGCAGGCCAGATAGACGCCGAAGCTCAGCGTGGGATCGTTGAAGGTCAGCACGCGTGACCAGGTGCTGCCGACCTTCTTCCAGGCGCCGACGTCGAAGCCGCCGCGGCCGAACGTCACCCCGGTCGCATCGACCGCGTGCGCATCGTGCGACACGGTCGACTGGTCGGTCGTGATCACGCCGCCGGTCGCGCGGTCGTAGAGCACGTTCGCCTGGTGGCTGCCCTCGAGGATCGTCGTGCCGTCAGCGGAGATCCGCACCTGGCGCGGGCCCTTGAAGGTCGACGTGATCGTGCGCACCGGCGCCGTCGGTGGGTTGGCGTTGGCGTCGAAGACCTGGATCTCGCAGAGGTCCGCCGAGTTGGTGTAGCCCACGGCGACGAAGCGGCCGTCGTCCGAGATCGAAGGCACCAGCGGACTCCCGACCGGGTTGCCAGCGATCAGGGCCGACCAGAGATGCGTGCTCGACGTGCCCTTGTAGTAGCGGATCTCGTGCGGCCCGGAGCCGCTCGTGACCAGGCCGACGACGGCGGTCGCACCCTGGTCGGCGGCGCGCACGATCAGGCGCGTGGCGCCCGGAGTCAGGGTCTCCCAGCGGCCCCCGGTCGGCGTCACGGCGTCGGTCGCGGACAGGAGCGAGAGGCGCTGGCCGTTCAGGTTCTGGCCGAGCCAGGCGAAGGTGCCGCCGTTGCCGACCGACACGAACTCGCTGATCCACGGCAGGCCGGGCGGGTTCGGATAGGTCCAGCGCAGGCCGAGGGGGGAAGGATTCGGATTGGCCGCGGGTCCGGCGCCGGTGCTCGTCGCCTCGCGCAGGAAGATGCCGGCAGGCGTCGTTTCGAGCCAGGTCGCGCCTTGTTGGGCAGCGGCGAGCGTGGCCAGCAGTACGGCCATGCCCGGAACAGAGAGGGGGTTCATCTTGGGTGGTGCTCCAGGGGAAGGGGCGGGCCGCGCATCCTAGCGCGCGACCGCGGGCAGATCAGAGCAATGTGCCGCGCAGGACCAGCAGCGCGGCCGAGAAGTAGAGGATCAGCCCGGTCACATCGACCATCGTCGCCACGAACGGGGCCGAGACCGTGGCCGGATCGAGCCGCAACCGGCTCAGGAGCAACGGCAGGAGCGCGCCGATGAACGTGCCCCACAACACGATGCCGACCAAGGTGACTGCGACCGTGATCGCCACGCGCAGGTAGTGCGCGCTGTAGTCGGCCCAGCCGCACCACTGCCAGACCACGACGCGAAGCACACCGAAGCCCGCGAGGCACGTGCCGAGCGCGAGGCCGCAGACCAGCTCGCGGCGCAGGACCTTGCCCCAGTCGCGCAACGTGATCTCGCCGACCGCGAGCGCGCGGATCACGAGCGTGCTCGCCTGCGAACCCGAGTTGCCACCGCTGGAGATGATCAGCGGCACGAAGAGCGTGAGCACCACGGCGCGCGCGATCTCGTGCTCGTAGTGCGACATCGCCGAGGCCGTGAGCATCTCGCCGAGGAAGAGCATCGACAGCCAGATGCCGCGCTTGCGCACCAACTGCGCGAGCGGCAGCGTCAGGTAGGGTGCGTCGAACGCCGCCACGCCGGCGAGCTTCTGGATGTCCTCGGTCACCTCCTTCTCGGCGACGTCCGCGACGTCGTCGAAGGTCACGATGCCGACCAGGACGCCGTCCGAGCCGACGACCGGCAGCACCGGCTGGTCGTAGCGATCCATGGCCCGCACCGCCTCCTCGCGGTCGTCGATCGCGCGCAGCGACACGACCTGGCTGTCCATCAGGGAGTGGATCGTCCGCACCGGATCGGCGAGCAGCAGCTGGCGCAGCCGGATGTCGTCGAGCAGCTTCCCGCGCTCGTCGATCACGTACATCGTGTCGAAGGTCTCCGCGTCACGGCCATGCCTGCGGATGTGCTCGATCGCCTGCTGCACGGTCCATTCGGGCCGCAAGGTCAGGTAATCGGGCGTCGCAATCCGCCCGATGCTCTCGGACGGATAGCCGAGGATCGCCTGCGTGCGCTGCCGCACCTCGGGCGTCATCGCCGCGAGCATCCGGGCGACGACCTGGCCCGGCAGTTCGTCGAGCAGCAGCGCCTGGTCGTCGGGCGGCATGTCGTTCACGACCTGCGCGAGCTGCTCGCCCGAGAGCGCCCCGATCAGGTGTTCCTGCACGTCCTGGGGCAGGAACGTGAACACGTCCGCGGCGCGCTCGCGCGGCAACAGGCGGAACGCGATCGCCCGCTGCTCGGGACGCAGCTCGAGCAACACGTCCGCGACCTCGGGATCCATCAGCTCGGCGAGCGCCAGCCGGGCCTCCTGGTTCAGCCGCTGATCGAGCAGCTCGCCGATGTCCGGCGCGAGCAGGGCTGCGATCATGCGGTTGTCGTTCACGCCGCCGGAGCTTACGGGGCGACTCCGCGGTTGCGAGACGCGCTCGCCCCGCTACGGTGCGCGCCCCGCATGAGCGACGCATCCCCCCCACGGCCGAACCCCCGCCTGCACCACGGCGGCAAGATCGCGTCGCGCCACCGCGTGAAGACCGCGCCGGCCGCCGGCCTGCCGGTGGTCGTCGGCGGCGAGGATCCACCGCCGCTGCCGGCGTTGCTGCCGCCGGGGATCGAGGCGGTCGAGATCGAGGTGGGGTCCGGCAAGGGGATGTTCGTGCTCGCCGCCACGGCGGCGAAGCCGCACACCTTCGTGCTCGGCATCGAGGCCGCCCTGCCCTACGCCCAGTTCGCGGCCGAACGCCTGCAGCGCAGCGGCCGCAAGAACGGCCTGTTCCTGGTCGACAACGCCAAGGCCTACCTCGAGGACCGCGTGCCCGCCGCGAGCCTCACGCGCTTGCACGTCTACTATCCCGACCCCTGGCCCAAGCGCCGGCACCGGCGGCGGCGCTTCTTCACCCCGGAGATCCCGGCGACGATCGCGCGCGTGCTGCGCGACGACGGCCACCTCCTGGTGGCGACCGACAACCCGGCCTACGCCGGCCAGATCTGCGCGGTCCTCGGCGCCTCGGAGCTGCTCGAGCGCGACTTCGCCGAGGAAGCGCGGCTGCTCGCCTCCCCGCCCGGGGTAGGCTTCTCGCCGACGCACTTCGAGCGCAAGTACCGCGAAGAGGGCCGCATCCTGCGCCGCTACGCCTACCGCAAGCGACGATGACCTGGCATCCACTCGGCCCCGTGACCGCACTGCGTTTCGATCCCGGCGCCTGCGTCACCGTCGCAGGCAGGGAGCTGGCGGTGTTCCGCGCCGGCAATGCCTGCTACGCGCTCGACAACTCGTGCCCGCACCAGGGTGGAGCGCTCGCCGAGGGGATCCAGCTCGGGAACGAGGTCGTCTGCCCCTGGCACGGCTGGCGCTTCGACCTCAGGACCGGAGCCTGTGCGACGGTTGCCAAGGATGCGACGCGGTCCTACCGCGTGCGCGAGAGCGCGGGGCAGCTCGAGGTCGAGCTGCCCCCGGTCTGAACCTCAGTCGCCGACCAGGCCGGTCAGCCCGTTGGTCGCGACGAGTCCGAGCGCGTTCGCGCCCGCGTCGGCGAACACGTACTGCAGATGGAACCTGCCGCCACGCAGTGCCGGATCGTTCGGCACCGGGAACGAGTACGACGGCGACCCGGTCACGCCGGAGGCCAGCGGCACGCTGACGTCAAGGCTCACGTACTGCTTGCACCCGGGCATGCCGACGCCGCCGAGGTCGAAGGGCAGCACGATGCTCCCCCACTGCGTGTTCGAGGCGCCGAAGAACAGCACGCCGGCCTGGTTCGGCCGCGCCGCCGAGACCATCGCCTTCGGCGTGAAGCCGAGATCCGGATAGCCCGAGCCGGCGAGGCCCGGCGCGCCGGTGCTGCCCGGACAGCTGTTGCCGAACGTGCTCCACTTGCCGGCGCTCTTGAGCAGCAGACGGCTCGCGACCGAGCTCTGGATGTCGGGGCGATCGATGCGCGTGCCCCAGTTGTTGCCACTGGTCGACGAGCAGCCCCCGTGCGTGTGGATCCCGACCGCCTTGCCGGTGTTCTCGTGGATGATCGGCGAACCCGAGTTGCCGCCGGTCGAGTCGGTCACGTAGCCGATCGCCGTGGGATAGGTCGCCGACTGCGCGACCATCGGGCCGACGTGGGTCTTCTGCACCTGGT
>CAZSKV010000663.1:0-2956 GCA_964607495.1 uncultured candidatus Brocadiaceae bacterium | reverse complement strand
CATGGTCGAGTCCACGCGGAAGCCCGAGGAACTCCCGGGCCTGGTCACCGCCGCCTTGAGCGGCCTCAAGGACACCACCGGCAAGCTGGTCCGCCCGTCGAACCCGATCCCCCAGGCCGAGAAGATCTTCGGCCGCATGGTCTCGGAACTGCGCAACGCAGCGATCGGCGCGATCGTGCTCTCCTTGTTCCTGATGGCGATGTACATCCGCGTGCGCTTCCACGAGTACAAGTACGGCATCGCGGCGGCAGTCGCGATCCTGCACGACCTCGCGGTCTCGTTCGGCTTCGTCGTGCTCGCCAACCAGCTGGGCCTAGTCGACGTCGAAATCGACCTGGGCATGATCGCCGCCTTCCTGACGGTCGTCGGCTACTCGATCAACGACACGATCGTCGTGTTCGACCGCTTCCGCGAGAACCTGAGCGATCAGAAGCGACTCGGCGACACCTCCGAGTCGTTCGCGCACGTGCTGAACCGTTCGATCAACCAGACGATGTCGCGCACGATCTGGACCACGAGCACGGTGTTGCTCGTCGTGCTCACCCAGTTCCTGGTCAACTACCACGGCGGTTCGTCCCTGGAGGGCTTCTCGTTCTGCCTGCTGGTGGGTGTCACCTCGGGTGTCTACTCGACGATCTACGTCGCGACCCCGATCCTGATCTGGCTGCACAACCGGGAGATGCGCCAGAAGCCGGGCATCAGCGGCGGAACCGCGCCCGCGGTTGCGGCCACCAGCCACGCCTGAGCACATGAGGTCCTAGCCGGAGTGGCACCTGATCCCAGCTTTCCGGAAAACCTCTCCGGCTTCGATTCCAGAAAGACCCCGATCCTCCGCACCGACGTCCTGGTGATCGGCGGCGGAGTCGCCGGCGCTTCGGCTGCTCTCGCGGCGGCCGAGACGGGGGCGGGCGTGTTGCTCCTCAGCAAGACCGAGTTCGAGGAGACCAACACCGCCTACGCTCAGGGTGGGATCGCGGCAGTACTCGGCGCAGACGACCAGATCGCGATCCACCTCGGCGACACGCTGCGCGTCGGGGCCGGACTGGCCGATCCGCAGACCGCCGAGCAGGTCGTTGCCGGTGGACCGGCAGCGATCGCCTGGCTCGAGGGCCTCGGGATGTGCTTCGACCTCACGCAGGAGGGGCACTACCAGCTCTCGCGGGAGGGCGGACACTCGGCCAACCGCGTCGTGCATGCCCATGGCGATGCCACGGGCCTGGAGATGCAGCGGACCCTGGCGGCGGCGCTCCGCCGGCATCCGGGGATCACGTGCGAAACCAACGCGTTCGTGCGCGATCTGCTGGTGCACGAGCAGCGTTGTGTCGGCGCCGTGGCCCACGTCGGCAACCTCGAGCTCGGGATCGAAGCCGGAGCCGTGATCCTGGCCACCGGTGGTTCGGGTCAGGCCTATCGCGAGACGACGAACCCGATCGGCGCCTGTGGGGATGGCATGGCGCTCGCGTTCCGCGCCGGGGCCGAGATCTGCGACATGGAGTTCGTGCAATTCCATCCGACGACGCTCTACATCGCCGGCGCGTCGCGGTTCCTGATCTCAGAGGTCGTACGCGGCGCAGGCGCCGTGCTGCGCGACCGCAATGGCGTCCGGTTCATGGAGGGGGTGCACCCGCTCGCCGATCTCGCGCCCCGCGACGTCGTCAGCCGCGCGATCCTCGACCGCATGGTCCGCACCGGGGACACGCACGTCTTCCTCGACCTCTCGACCGTGCGCGGCAACCCGCACGAGCTCTTCCCATCGATCGCGCGGATCTGCTCGTCCTTCGACATCGACATCGCGAAGGCTCCGATCCCGGTGCGGCCCGGTGCGCACTACTTCATCGGCGGCGTGCGCGCTGGGGGCGACGGGCGATCGTCGCTTGCCGGGCTCTTCGCGGTCGGCGAGACATCGGCGAGCGGACTGCACGGCGCCAACCGCCTGGCTTCGAACTCGCTGCTCGAGGGCGCCGTCGTCGGGCGCAATGCCGGGGCCCTCGCCGCCGTGGAGGCCCTCGAGCACCGGGCGATCAGCCTGCCGCGCAGCGTCGCGGCACCGCACCGACTCGAACCAGCTCCCCGCCTCAACCTCGACGACATGCTGTACTCGTTGAAGAGCCTGATGTGGCGGCAGGTCGGCCTGCTGCGCGACCATGCCGGATTGACCGACGCGCTCGAGCGCATCGGTCTCTGGCACCACTACCTGATGCGCGCCGGCGTCGTCGAACGTGAAGCCTGCGAGCTCACGAACCTGCTGACGGTCTCGGCACTGGTGGCCAGCGCCGGGCTCGCGCGCGAAGAGAGCCGGGGCACACACTTCCGCACCGACCATCCCCAGCGCAAGGACAGCATCTTCTGCCGGCACCTCTCGCTGGCGCGCACTGCGGAAGGCACGATCTCGGTGCGCAGCGGGCCGCTGCTCGCCCCGACGGATCCAAGATGAAGGCCGCCGGCTACTCCACGCGTACCGGGCGGCCCGAAGCGGTGCTCTTCGGCCTGGCTGACCATGGCGACCAGAGCGCGGCCGCGGAGGTGCTCTCCGAGCTCGGTCTGCTCGCGGACACGGGCAACTTCAACGTGATCGGCCACGTCGTCCAGCACCGCAAGCACCCTGACCCACACACCTACGTCGGCAGCGGCAAGCTCGAGGAGTTGGCCGAGGTCGCGGCCCAGACCAAGGCCGACGTCGTGATCTGCGATGAGTCGCTCTCACCGACGCAGGGCAAGAACATCGAGCAGGCGGTGAAGGTCGCCGTGCTGGACCGCAGCGAGCTGATCCTGCACATCTTCGGCATCCACGCGCGCACGCCGCAGGCGAAGCTCCAGGTCGAGCTCGCGCGCCTGCAGTACCAGCTGCCGCGACTCAAGCGCATGTGGACCCACCTCGAGCGCCAGCGCGGCGGCATCGGCGTCCGCGGCGGCGCTGGTGAGAAGCAGATCGACGTCGACCGCACGGCCCTCCGCC
>CAZSKV010000662.1:0-2758 GCA_964607495.1 uncultured candidatus Brocadiaceae bacterium | reverse complement strand
CGATCGCGTCGTAACCCTCGGCCAGATGGCCGACGACTGGGCCGAGGAAGGCGTAGCCGAGCGCGCGGAGCATCGGCGCCTTCAGCGTGCCGTACAGGGCCTGGTTGTATCGCGCCCACTCGAGGAACTCGCCGCGCTGTTCGCGGCGCAGGAACTCCTCGTCGCTCAGGAAGTGGTAGTCGACGCCGTCGCGTTCTCCGGCCCGGATCGGCCGCGTCGTCGCCGAGACCGAGAACTCGACCTGCGGATCCTCGCGCAGCGCCCGGCAGACCGAGGTCTTGCCGGCACCGGATGGGCCGGAGATCACGACGAGACGGCCGGCCGAAGCGGCGGGATTCATTCGAGGTTCGCCGCCTGCTCCTTGAGCCGCTCGAGGGCCGACTTCATCGCCACGATGCCGTGCGCGACCGTCACGTCCGGCGACTTGCTGCCGAGCGTGTTGACCTCGCGCAACGCCTCCTGCAGCAGGAACTCGAGCGCCCGCCCGACCTCGCCCCCGGCCGCGAGCAGCGCCCGCAACTTCTCGAGGTGCACGCCCAGACGCTGCACCTCCTCCGCGACGTCGATGCGGTCTGCGAAGATCGCGAGCTCGCGGATCACGTCCTTGGGCTCGATCGTGCTGCCCCGGTCGCGCAGGAACTCCTCGATGCGCCCGAGCAGGCGGTCGCGGTACTCGGATGCGATCTGGGGCGCCCGCAGGTGGATCGCTTCGCGCTCGCGTACGAGCAGCGCGAGGTCGCCGACCATCGCGCTGCGGATCGCCTCGCCTTCGCCGCGACGCGCCTGCTGCAGGTCGGCCAGGGCCCGCTCGAGCAGCGCCCGCACCTGCGGCGGGACCGGCCAGGACACGCGCGAGCGGGACTCGGCCGCGGCCGTCACCACGCCCGGCATCGCGAGCACCATCTGCAGGTCGATCGCGCCGGGCAGCCCGAGATCCTTGGCCACGGCGCGCAGCTCCTCGAGCGCGTGGCGGGCGGCGTTGGCGTCGATCAGGTGCGCGGCGGCCGCGGTGCCGGCCATCTTCTCGATCGCGACCGTCACCGTGCCGCGGCGCAGGTTCTGGCGCAGGATCGCCTCGATCTCGGTCTCGAGCCCGTGGCACTCGGGCGTCAGGCGGGCCTTCACGCTCAGCGTCCTGCCGTTGACCGAACGCAGTTCCACCGCGAGATGGCCCAGCTCGGTGGGTCCCTGCGCGAGCCCCTGGCCGGTCATGCTCTGGACCGGAGCAGGTGATTGCGGCTGCGGTTGCGTCCTGCTCGCCACTAGGACCCTCTCGGGTTCACCAGTGCCAGGTGACGTGGATCAGGATCGCGCAGGCCAGGAAGACCGAGGCCAGCGTGAAGGTCACCTTGTTGATCCCGCCGGTCTTGACGCCGAAGGTCTCGGCGCCGATCCCGCCGAACGCCTCCGCCAGGCCGCCACCCTTGCTCTCCTGCAACAGGACGAGCACGGACAGCAGCAGGGCCGAGGCGAAGAACACGATCCAGAGGATCACATGGAGAATCGTGCCGAAGGCTGACGCGATCATGGGCGAGACTCGAATTCGATGATGGGTAGGAACGTCTCGGGCTTGAGGCTCGCGCCGCCGACGAGCACGCCGTCGACATCGGGGATGCTCATGATGCCCTTCACATTGTCGGGACTCACGCTGCCGCCATAGAGGATGCGGATGCCAAGCGCCGCTTCGGCGCTGATCTTCTGGTGCAGCCACTTGCGGACGAGCGCATGCGCGGCGCCGATCTGTTCCGGGGTCGCGACTTCGCCGGTGCCGATCGCCCAGACCGGCTCGTAGGCGATCGTCACGCGCCGCGTGTCCTTGCCCTGCACCAGCGCGAGCCCGCTCTCGAGCTGGCGGCGCAGCACGCGATCCGTGCGGTTGCCCCGGCGTTCCTCGAGCGTCTCGCCGATGCAGAGGATCGGCAGCAGGTCGCTGTCCAGCGCGGCGCGGATCTTCTTGCCCATCCACTCGTCGGGCTCCTGGAACATGTGGCGGCGCTCGCTGTGCCCGACCAGGACGCGGTCGGCGCCGACTTCGCGCAGCATCCGCGCCGCGAGCTCGCCGGTGAACGCCCCGTTGGCCTCGAAGTGGATGTTCTGACCGCCGACGCCGAGCGGCGAACCCTGGGCCACGGCCGACACATCGGCCAGGTAGATCGCCGGCGTGAACACCGCGACCTCCTTGTCGTTGCCGTCGCCGAGCCGGCCCTTGATCGTCTTGATCAGGTCGAGGGCCCGGTTCCGGTCGAGGTTCATCTTCCAGTTGCCGGCGATGTAGGGCTTGCGGACCCGGCTCATTCCGCCCTCGCTTTGACCCTGGGCTCGTGCGCCGGTCCTTCGCCCGGCTGCCGGCGGCGCAGTTCCCGGGCCAGGGCCGCGAACTCCTGCGGCAGCAGGGCCTGCGGCCCGTCGCAGAGCGCCTTCTCCGGATGCGGGTGCACCTCGACCATCACGCCATCCGCGCCCGCGGCCTGCGCCGCCAGCGCCATCGGGGCGACCAGGGCTGCGCGGCCCGTGCCGTGACTCGGATCGACGACCACCGGGAACGGGGCGAGCTGTTGCAGCAGCGGCACCGCCGCGAGGTCGAGTTGGTAGCGCAGGCGCGGGTCGAAACCGCGCACGCCGCGCTCGCAGAGCACGACGTCCAGGTTGCCCTCGGCGGTCAGGTACTCGGCCGCCGCGAGCACTTCGTCGATGGTGGCCGCCGCGCCGCGCTTGAGCAGCACGGGCTTCTTGCTGCGTCCCACCTCGCGCAGGAGCG
>CAZSKV010000661.1:0-8733 GCA_964607495.1 uncultured candidatus Brocadiaceae bacterium | reverse complement strand
GGGCAGCGTGGCGGAGTTCGAGCTCCCGTACCGCGGCGTCATCACGGGCGCGTATGCCGCGCGTGGCTACGCCGATGCCCAGTACCAGGTCAACGGCGGCAATCTGATCCCACCGGCCGCGACGCTCTCGGCATGGATGGCCGCCACGGCGACGGGTTGGTACTTCGACAGTGGCGCGGAGAAGCTCTATGTGCGGATCGTGCTGCCGGCGTCGAACTCCGGGACGAATGCGCAGCTGCGCGGCGGGATGTTCACCGGAGCACCCGTCTACTTCAGGTTCTCCGGCTAGGGAAGTTGCACGATGAGCGAGCAACTCGAACGTCGCACGGTAGCGAACCTGATGCGCTAGCCCGCGCGGGCCGCGATCTGCTCCCTGGCGTTGACGGTCCTCGAACAGCCATTGACTGCCCAGGCGGCATGGCAGGCGTTTGCGCCCATGACCTCACCGCCCGAGTTGCTTGGCCACGGGGCAGGGTACGACCCCCTGCGCCAGAGGGTGGTGCTGACCGGTGGTGTGACCAAGTTCGCAAGCAATGGGGATACATGGGAGTGGGACGGCGCCGGCTGGACGCTGATGACGTCTCCCATCGCGCCACCGCCAGGGCGCATCAGCGTACTTTCCTTCGACCATGTGCGGAACGAGATGTTGGGGACTGGCGGCGGGTACATAGCCCAGACGTGGAGCTGGAATGGTCTGACATGGACTCAACTCAGCCCGAATTCGTATCCAAACCCGACTCTCATCAGTGCGCTCGCGAGCGACAGCAAGCGCAAGCGGATCGTGGCGTTCGGAAACATCCTGTCGCCACCGAACGCCGACACCTGGGAATGGGATGGGACAACCTGGATTCTGCGAACTCCGTCTGTCAAGCCTCAGGCACGGCGGGGTCATGCGATGTGCTACGACCCGTTGCGGCAAAGAGTGGTGCTCTTCGGAGGCGAAGCGTCCACGAATGGCGTGACCTTTGCTGATACGTGGGAATGGGACGGGAACACGTGGAGTGCGATGCCATCCTCGGCTGCGCCTGCTCCGCGGGCCGCTCATGCCATGGACTTCGACCAGAAGAGCAGCCGCGTGATCCTGTTCGGCGGTTTCACGAGTATTCCTACGCGGCGCTCGTTCGACGACACATGGGCTTGGGACGGCATCAACTGGACCCAGTTGAATCCGCTGACGAGTCCGAGGGCTCGCAGCGGCCACAAGTTGGTGGCCGATGGCGCGCGTGGCCGGCTCGTGATGTTCGGTGGTACGGTCGACGCGCAGGCCGATCTCGGCGACACCTGGGAATGGGACGGCACGAACTGGATCGAGCGCAGTGCCCCAGCGCCGTACGAGCGCGAGGAGTACGGGCTCGCGCATGACCCGGTTTCGGGAGGCGTGTTGCTCTTTGGCGGTACGCGGGGCAGCAGCTCAGACGCCTATGACGACACGTGGCTCTTCGACGACAACGGCTGGAGGAAGCTCGCACCTGCGACCGGTGCGCCACGCAACTACTCGCACGCGATGGTCGCAGATCCTGTGCGCAAGCGGATCGTGCTCTTCGGCGGCTGGCTCGGCACGAACCAGACCTGGGAGTGGAACGGGCTCAAGTGGGAGCGGCGCCTGCCTGCCCACAGTCCACCGGCGATCATGCGGCCCCGGGGAGTCTACGACTCGACTCGCCAGCGTGTGGTGATCTTCGGCGAGGGCACGAGTGCGTTCAGCAACATGTGGGAGTGGGACGGCAATGACTGGAGCCGGGCCACGTCGACCTCGCAGCCGCCAGGTCGGGACGGTTACGCGGTGGGCTACGATCCGGTGCGCCAGCGGACGATCATGTTCGGCGGATTCGCGAACAACGTGCACCTGAGGGACACCTGGGAGTGGGACGGGAGCACCTGGAAGCAGCGGTTCCCGATCGTGTTTCCGCTCGAGCGGGCCTATCCGGCGATGACCTTCGACGCGGACCGGGGGAGCCTGGTGCTGCACGGCGGTGTCCGCGTGGTGTTCTCGAACACCGAGATCTTCGGCGACACCTGGGAGTGGGACGGGAACAACTGGAAGACCTACACCGGCGTCACCTACCCGCGCCCGCGCTACAGCCACCGGATCACCTACGACCCCGTGCGCCGGCAGATCCTGCTCTTCGGCGGTCGCGGCCAGGGGCTCTACAAGGACACCTGGCTGTTCCGCACCCCGAACCCAGCCTGGACGGCATCGTTCGGTGCCGGCTGCGCCGGTGGCGCCGGGGTCCCGGTGCTGGACTCGGAGCCCTACTCGTGGCCCTGGATCGGCGCGACCTACCGCGCCAGGCTCTACGGCATCGGCCCGAGCCCGGCGCAGCACCTGCCGTTCTGGATGCTCGGCGCTTCGCGGACGCAATGGGGCAGCATCCCGCTGCCGTACGAGCTGAGCGGCGCCGGCATGCCCGGCTGCCGGCTGCACGTGAACCCGCTGGCGGTCGGCCCGCTGGTGAACCTCGGCGGCAGCGCGCCATGGCCGGTGGCGATTCCGTACCTGCCGGCGCTGGTGGGGGTGTCGCTCTTCGCGCAGGCCGGCGTGACCGATGCGGACGCGAACGTCCTGGGCATCGTGCTGAGCAATGCGAACGAGTGGCGACTCGGAGCGAAGTAGCCGATGCGGCGCGGACTCGGATGGCTCACTGCCCTGGCCGCGGCGGCCACGGCGATTGCAGCGATCGCGGTGCTGCTGCCGGGCTGGGCGGAGCCTCCTGCCGGCGCCGGCGCGCCGGCTCGCGGGGCAGTACCGGCCACCGTGCCGGCGGCGGACCCCGCCGAGCGGCGGCCCGGAGCCGTCGCTGCGGGGCTGCCGTACTGGGGTGAGTTCCCGCTGCAAGCGCACGCGCAGTCGTTCGCCCAGGGCATCCGCGGCCGCGTCGTCGACCACCAGCAGCAGCCGCTCGCAGGCGCAGCCGTGTGGCTCGTGCCAGGCTCATGGACCGGGTTCACCGCCGCCCTGAAGCACGAGGGTGCCTCGCTCCTGCGTACGGCCAGCGGCGCCGATGGCCGGTTCGCGCTCGGCATCGACGACCCCGACCTCTTCGAACGCGCCGACCTGTGGGTGTTGGCGGAGGGGATCGGGGAGCAGTGCGAGGGCGGCCTGCGACTGGCTCCGCATGGCTGGCTGGATCTCGGGACGATTGCGCTGCGGCCCAGCGTGCCCGTGAGCGGCCGCGTGACCCGCAGGCAGGACGGCATGCCCATCCCTGGTGCCGAAGTGTCGTTCGTTCCGTATGCGCGGCAGCACGAGTGCACCTTCGTGCCGGGCCGCGAGCACGGGCTCACGGCGCGGACCGACGAGGAGGGGCGGTTCCGGCTGCAGGTCCCACCGATGCAGACGCTCGTGGTGCAGGCAAGGGCCACCGGCTGCGCACCCGCCGAGCGGGCTGGTGTGCACCTGCGCGACGATGCCCCGAACCACTTCGAGTTCGCGCTGGACCCGGGTGTCCGACTCGAGGGGATCGTGCTCGACAGCTCGGGAGCGCCCGTGCCTGCGGTGCGGCTGCGCGCGCGAGCCAGCGACGAGGGCCCGCGGCGCGCCGTCGAGGCCGTGGTGTTCAGCGATCTCCGCGGCCGGTTCCATTGGCAGGGGCTGCGCGCCGGTCCACACCAGATCGAGGTCATGCACGAGGCCTACGCGGCCGTGGTGCTGCAGGAGGTCGCTCCTGGCACCGCGCCGCTGACGATCCGGCTGCGCCGCCTCTCCAGCGTGCGTGTCCAGGTGCTCGGCAACGACGGCGAGGTCCTGCCCCGGTTCGAGGTCCGGGTCCTGGCCGAGACGGGAGCCGAGGGTGTGCAAGCTCTCACGGCGATCTCGGCGCGGCAGATGCGCGCCGACCGCAGCGGCCATGCGCTGCTCGCGGGGCTGCCGCCGGCCAGCCACCGCTACGTGATCCAGGCCAGTGCCAAGGACCACGCCCATGCCTTCTCCGCACCCTTCGCGCTCGGCTGCGACGAACCGCCCAGGACCGTGTGCATCCAGCTCGACCGCGGCGGCGAGATCTCGGGAACCGTGCGCGACGCCGCGGGCATGCCGCTCGCCGGCGTGGACGTGCAGACGCTGCCGGTCGAGATCGCCGACGCGCCGGATGCGATGTACCGACTGCGCGAGGTGCCGGCGCGGATCACGATGGCGCAGGCACGCACGGACCGGGAGGGCGGGTTCCGGCTGCCGCTGCTGCACCCGGGCGAGTACGTGCTGCGATTGACGCATCCCGACTCCTGCGCCACGTCCCGGACCGGCATCCTGGTCCGGCGCGGCGAGATCGTGCGGTTGGACGACCTGCGCCTGTCCCCGGGCACCGTCGTCAGCGGCCGCGTGGACTTCGGCGGGCCGCCGCCCCGGTTCTGCAAGGTGCTGGTCGCGACGCGCTTCCTGCCCGGCGAGCCCCAGCGGCTGGTGCATGGCGAGGCGATCGTGGCGCGGGACGGCAGCTTCCGGATCGAGAAGCACTTCCCGCCGGGCAGGTACAGGCTCGCGGCCGGCGCCTTGGCGAAGCCCGGCGTCGGCGAGCCGCTCCTCGGCGGCCGCATCCTCTTCGACGAGGTGCGGATCGATGGCACGCAGCGCGAGCTCCGGCTCGACCTGCGGTTGCCGGCGCGCTGACTCGGCTGGCAGTCCCGCCGGCCCGGATTCGAGCCCAGAGCAGGGGGGATCCGTGTCCGGCAGATCAAGTGTCCGGCACCGGCGGCTTGCCCTTCGTCGCCGAGAGCCCGACGCCGACCAGCACCAGCGCTCCACCCGCGAGCGTGTGCCAGTGCACCGTCTCGCCACCGACCAGCACCCCCAGCGCGAGGGCGAGCGCCGGCGTCACGTAGGCGATCAGGCTCATCCGGTAGGCCGCGACGCTGCGCATCAACCAGAAGTAGAGGCAGAACGTGATCACCGTGCCGACGATCGCCAGGTAGAGCACGGCGAGGATCGCGCGCGGGGTCCAGGTGACCGGCGCGTCGCGCTCGACGGCGGCCACCCAGCCGACCAGCAGGACCGCGGCGAAGCACAGGCCGTCGCGGTTCAGCAGGATCGACGACATGCCGCTACCGTGTTTCTTGATCAGCAGCGTCGAGACGGTGACGACCAGGGGGCTCACGAGCAGCACGAGCGCGGTCGGCACGGCGTCTGGTCCGAACCCCCGCACGTCGGTCAGGAACAGGGCGACGATGCCGCAGAAGCCCAGCAGGAACCCGAGCCCTTGCCGTGGCGTGATCCGTTCGGAAGCGAGCCAGAAGTGTCCGGCGAGCGCGATCAGCAGCGGGTAGACCGCCCAGAGCACCGAGCACAACCCCGAGGGCAGGACGCGCTCGGCCCAGTAGATGATCGCGTAGGACAACGCGAACTGGATGCCGCCCAGCTGGGCTGACAACCACAGCGGTGGCCTGCTGCCGGTCTCGAGGCGGTGCAGGGGGCCGGCTACCAGCAGCATGACCACGGCCGCGACGAGCACGCGGGCCGCGACCGAGGTGAACGGCGGCAGGTCGAGCAGACTCTGCTTGATCACCAGCCAGGTGCTGCCCCAGATCAGGCACAGGAGGCCGATCAGCGACAGGGCGAGCAACGGGGGGAGCGGGCGGCCGGACATGGACGCCGGGAATCAGAGCGGAACCCGGTGCTCAGTCCATGGGCTCAGTCCAACTGCACGCGCCGCTCGGTCTCGACGCGCTCCATCTGCAGCAGCAGTTCGTCGGGATCCTGGACCACGGCCTTGGTGCTGCGGCCGACCGAGAGGAACACGGTCGGCCGGTCCTTGACCGGGTAGCCGCTGCGCTGCAGCAGGATCGGATCGTGCGCGGGGTCGAGCATCTGCACGATGCGCGAGGGCACGTAGTGCTTCAGTGCCGCGCGGCGCAGCGCGTCGGCGGCCTGGCTCGTGCGGTCGCCAACGATCGTCACGATCAGCGGCTCGTAGAACACGAGGTCGACCGCGCGGCCCCAGCCGGCGACGTAGTAGCCGTACTCCTTGTAGTCGCTGGTGAAGGCCTCGAGTGTCGCGATGCCTTCGCTGCGGAACTCGGGCCGCCGCGAGAGGTAGGAGAGACGCACGAGCGCCTCGGCCATGACCGAGTTCTCGAGGATGCTGCGGTTGCGCCGGCGCATCGACCCGGACCAGCTCGTGTCGTGCAGGATGTCGTAGAAGCCGCCGCCCGGCGCCCGCTGCCGCTGCATCGCCAATTCGGCGATGGCTTCGGCCGGCAGCAGCAGATCGGCGTCGCCGGTGTGCTGCGAGGCATCGATCAGTGCGCGGATCAGGTAGGCCTGGTCCGAGAGCAGGCCTGGCAGGTGGTAGGTCCCGTCCCAGTAGTGGTAGACCGTGCCGTCGGGGTGATGCAGGTTCTCGAGCAGGAAGTGCAGGGCGCCGAGCGCGGTCTCGCGCAGCTCCTTGCGCTCGAGCACGATCGAGGCCTTGAGCAGCGCCGAGATCGCGAGCGCGTTGCTGTTGGCGTAGATCGTCTTGTCGATGCGCGGTGGCTTGCGCGCCTTCCGTCCCATGGCGTCGAGCGCGTAGTAGTCGGGATCCGGCTCCTGGCTGCCGCAGAAGGCCTTGGTCTCCGGGTCGAGCATGACCCCGAGCATCCACCGGACGATGCCCTCGGCGGTCCGGTAGTAGTCCTCCTTGCCGAAGACCTGGAACGCCTCGAGATAGCAGCGCAGCCGCCGCGAGTTCGCGTCGAGGATCTTCTCGTAGTTCGGGCTCTTCCAGTCCGGTGTCTTCGAGAAGCGGAAGAAGCCGCCGTCGATCTGGTCGTGCAGGCCGCCGCCCATCATGCCGTCGAGGGTCGAGGTGACCACGTCGCGCATGCGCTCGTCCCCGCGCTTGACCCACTGCACGAGCGCGAAGTCGAGCGCCTCGCTGTGCGGGAACTTCGAGGTCTCGCCCCACCCGCCGTAGCGGTGGTCGAACTTCTCGTAGATCGCGTCGACGATGTCGTCGACCATCCGGCGCGAGAGCTTCTGCGAGGGCCGCAGGCGTTCCTCGCCGCTCTTCTGCGACCAGAGCCCCTTGAGGCCCTGTTCGATCTCCTTGCGGTGCGTGCGGAAGTACTCGTGCACCTTCTGCAGCCGCACGAGCACCTGCTCCTTGCCGAGGTAGCCGTCGTTCGCGATCAGCTCGCCCGAGGGCGTCAGGTAGGCGATCGTCGGCCAGCCACCAGCGCCGTAGCGCTGGTTGACGTCCGGGCGGCGCTCGGCGTCGGCGTGCACGGGGACGTAACCGGCGGTGATCGCGGCGGCCACGTCCGGGTGGGCGAGCACCGTGCCGACCAGTTCCTTGCAGTGCGTGCACCAGGGCACGGTGATCACGAGCAGCACGGGGCGATCCTGGGCACGGGCCAGATCGAAGGTCGCGGGCTCGAAGGGTAGGAACTCCAGATCACCCATGCTGCATCGCCATCGCTGGTCTCATCGACTTCTCAGAGCGTGCCGATTGACGGATCCGGAAAACTTCCTTCGCCGGTGGCTGCGGGCAGGGCTCGCGGCGCGAACGGAACGCGCGGTACGTCCGCCCACAGGCTCTCGAGCGCGTAGAACGCGCGCGCCTCGGGCGTGAACACGTGCAGCACGACGTCGTCGAAGTCGAGCAGGACCCAGGGGTTCTCGGTTTCGAGGCCGGCCGCATTGCGATGGCGCCGCCCCTGGGTGCGCAGCAGCGCATCCACCTCGAGCGCGAGCGCGCGGGCGTGCCGTGGGTTCTTGGCGGTCGCGATCACGAAGTAGTCCGCGATCACGAGCGGGCCCGAGACATCGAGGATCACGACCTCCGAGGCGAGTTTCTGCTGCAGTGTGTCGGCGACTTCGAGCGCGAGCTGTTTGGTGTCGATTGTGGCGGCTCCTTGGGGCAACGGTCGGAGCAGGATAGCGCAAACCAGGGGCCAGGGAGGGGGCCTGGATCCGCCGCCGCCGCCGGAGTCCTGCCGCGCCTAGCTATGCGAAGAGCGGCACCGCCAGGACGCTGACGATCGACATCAGCTTGATCAGGATGTTGATCGACGGGCCGGCCGTGTCCTTGAACGGATCGCCGACCGTGTCGCCGACGACGGCGGCCTTGTGCGTCGGGCTGCCCTTGCCGCCCAGGTTGCCGGCCTCGATGAACTTCTTCGCGTTGTCCCACGCGCCGCCCGCGTTGGCCATGAACAGCGCCATCATCACGCCGCAGCCGAGCGAGCCGGCCAGCAGCCCTCCGACGGCCTCCCGGCCGAACGTCACGCCGCACAGGATCGGTGCCAAGACCGCCATGACGCCCGGCAGGACCATCTCCCGCAAGGCGCCCTGCGTGCTGATCGACACGCAGCGCCCGTAGTCCGCGTCGGCCTTGCCCTCGAGCAGGCCCGGGATCTCGCGGAACTGGCGCCGTACCTCCTCGACCATCCGGTTCGCCGCGCGGCCGACCGCGCGCATCGCCATCGCCGAGAACAGGAACGGCAGCATGCATCCGATCAGCACGCCGATGACGACGTTCGAGTTCGCGAGGTCGAGCGAGAAGGCTCCCTTGCTCAGCACCTCCGCGGTCTCCTTGTAGGCGGCGAACAGCGCGAGCGCGGTCAGCGCGGCCGAGCCGATCGCGAAGCCCTTGCCGATCGCCGCCGTCGTGTTGCCGGTCGCGTCCAGCGAGTCCGTGCGCTTGCGCACCTCGGGCGGCTGGTGCGACATCTCCGCCATGCCGCCCGCGTTGTCCGCGACCGGCCCGTAGGCGTCCACGCCCAGCGAGATGCCGAGCGTGGAGAGCATGCCGACCGCGG
>CAZSKV010000660.1:0-2612 GCA_964607495.1 uncultured candidatus Brocadiaceae bacterium | reverse complement strand
AAGGTGCGCGGCGCGACGCGCGAGCCCGGTTTCCAGGCCATCGGCCCGCTCGCGTGTGCCACCACCAGGCAGACCGGTGCCGGTTGGGTCCTGGTCGGCGACGCCTGCGGTTACGTCGACCCCGTGACTGGCGAGGGCCTTTTCTTCGCGATGCGTGGGGCGGAGCGGCTCGCCGCGACCCTGAGCGCGGCGTTGCATGCGCGGCGCACGGACCGGCGGGCCTTGACCAGCTACTTGCAGGCCCGCCAGGCCGAGTTCGTGCCCCGGATGTTCTTCGCCAGGATGTTGCAACGCGGCCTCCGCTCCCCGTGGGTCACACGCCAGGTGCTCGGCGTGCTCGAGAGCCGGCCGAAGCTGACGGATCTGTTGGTCGCGATCACCGGTGACTACGTGCCCGGGCGAGCCCTGCTCTCGCCCAGGCTCTGGTGGGAGGCGTTGCGCACTGGTCGAGTAGCATCCTGAGCTGACTCGACCATGAAGCTGCGCCGGTTCTTCTCCCTCGGACAGAAGCTCGGCTTTGCGTTCGGTGCCCTCGGCCTGCTGCTGGTCGCGGTCTGCGGCAGCGTCGTGCACCATCTGAGCCGGATGGCACAGGATGCGGCCCGGGTGGTCGAGGAGACGCGCGAAGCTGACCTGGCCAGCAATCTGGTCGCAGCGATCCACGGTGCGCAGATCTGCCTGGACGCCGTGCCGAGGCTCACGCCGGCCGACACTGCTCTCTTCCGCAGCCGCGCCCAGGAGTACGTCGCCTCGGCGCGGGAACTGCTCGCCAGGCTCAGGCGTGGCGCTGGCGCGGCTGACCCTTCGACGTTGGCGCACGAGAGCGACGAACAGCGGCTCTTCGCCGGCATCGAAGCCGGCCTGCTCGCGCCGGACATGCCGCGGGCGGGCGCCGGCCTGGCCGAGGCCGAGCGGATCGCCGGGGCGTTCGCCGCCGAGACGCGCAACGAAGCCCAGGAAGCGCACATGGATCTCGAGATGCGCGGCACGACCGCGGCGCGCGCGATCTTCGGACTCCTCGCCGCGAGCGCGCTCGCCTTCCTGGCGATGAGCCTCCTGGTGTCGCGGGGGATCGTCCGGCCGATCCACGCGCTGCGCGAGGGCGCCGACCGCTTCGGGGACGGGGATCTGCATCACCGGATCACGATCAGGGCCCGGGACGAGATCGGCGCGCTCGCGAGTGCCTTCAACCGGATGGCCGATCGCGTGACCGAGACCCAGGAACAACTCGAAGAGCGCGTCCGTGCGAAGACTCGCGAATTCGTGCGGGCGGCCAAGCTCGCGGACATGGGCGTGCTCGCGGCGGGGTTCGCGCACGAGATCAACACCCCCCTGGCCTCGATCGCATCCTCGGCCGAAGGCCTCGAGCGCCGCCTGCGCAAGGGCCAGGTGTCGGTCGCCGAAGAAGGCGAGTACCTGCGCACGATAGCCGCCGAGGCCTACCGCGCGCGCGAGATCACCGACCGGCTGATGCAGTTCGCACACCAGGATCCGGGACCGAAGCAGAGCCTCGATGTCCACGGTCTCCTCGACGAGGTCGAGCGCATCGTCCGCCACCTGCTCGAGAAGAAGGAGCTGCGGCTCGTGCTCGAGTCTGCGCCGGAACTGCCGGAGCTGCGCGGCAACCCCGCCGAGCTCAAGCAGGCGCTGTTGAACCTGGTGCTGAACGCGCGGGATGCGAGCCCGCCGCAGGGCACGATCTGGCTGCGAGCGTCGCGGGAGGGCGACACGGTCGTGCTCGAGGTCGAGGACCGCGGTCGCGGCATCGCCGCCGAGCACCTGGACCGCGTGTTCGACCCGTTCTTCACCACCAAGCCGGTCGGGCAGGGCACCGGCCTCGGACTCTCGCTCGCTTACGCGATCGCACAGGGGCACGGCGGCACCCTGACCGTGCAGTCGGAACCGCAGCGCGGCGCGCGATTCCGTCTCGTGCTGCCGATCCAGCGCGTGGAGGCGCCGTGAGGAAGACCGCGGTGTTCCTGGTCGAGGACGATGCGACGCTGCGCAAGGTCCTGCACAAGGAACTCAGCGCCAGCGGCTTCGACGTCACGAGCTTCGCCGCGGGCGAAGGCTTGGTCGCTGCGGTCCGCGAGCATGAGCCCCAGGTCGCCGTCGTCGATCTGCGCCTGCCCGACATCTCCGGCCTCGAGCTGCTCGGCCGGCTGCTCGCGCTCGACCCGGACCTGCAGGTCGTGATGCTGACCGGGCACGGCGGCGTGCAGGAGGCGGTGCAGGCGATGCGCGCGGGCGCGTACGACTTCCTGCAGAAGCCGGCCAGTCTCGATGTGCTCGAGCAGACGCTGCAGCGGGCGGCCGAGAAGCGGGCGCTCCTGCTCGAGAACCGCCGATTGCGCCAGCTCGTCGCCGCGGAACAAGGCGCGCCGAGGCTGCTCGGCGGGAGCCGGGCCATGACGGAGCTGCGCACGCTCGTGCAGAAGGTCGCCGCGACCGACGAGAACGTGCTCATCGTCGGCGAGAGCGGCACGGGCAAGGAACTCGTGGCCCGCGCGGTCCATGCCGGCAGCCTGCGCCGCGAGAGGCCCTGCGTCGTGGTCAACTGCGGCGCGATCGCCGAGAACCTGGTCGAGAGCGAGCTCTTCGGGCACGAGAAG
>CAZSKV010000659.1:0-1871 GCA_964607495.1 uncultured candidatus Brocadiaceae bacterium | reverse complement strand
GACACCTACTCCATGCACCAGCGCCAGATCTGCACCGCGGTCACGACCGGCAAGCCGGTCGAGCTCGGCGGCTCCCAGGGGCGCATCGAAGCCACCGGCCGCGGCGTGATGCTCTGCACCCGCGAGGCCCTGCAGAAACTGCAGATCGACCCCAAGAAGTGCCGCGCCGCCGTGCAGGGCTTCGGCAACGTCGGCCAGATCTCCGCCAGGATGCTCGAGAGCCTCGGCATCAAGATCATCGCCACGAGCGACATCCGCGGCGCGATCGTCAACGAGAAGGGGCTCGACCTGCAGGCACTCGCCGCCTACGCGAAGAAGAACCGCACGATCGAGGGCTTCCCGGGCGGCCAACGCCTGACCAACACCGAGCTGCTCGAGCTGCCGGTCGAGGTCCTGGTCCCCGCGGCCACCGAGAACGTGATCACGAGCATCAACGCCGCGCGCATCCAGGCCAGGCTGATCGTCGAGGGCGCCAACGGCCCGGTCACGGCCGCCGCCGACAAGATCCTCGATGACAAGGGCATCTTCGTCGTGCCCGACATCCTCGCGAACGCCGGCGGGGTCACGGTCTCCTACTTCGAATGGGTCCGGGACCGGATGGGCATGTTCTGGAGCGAGGCCGAGGTCAACGAGAAGCTCGAGCGCATCATGGTCCGGTCGTTCCAGGACGTCGTGACCATGGCCGAGCGCTTCGAGGTCACGAACCGCATCGCCGCCTACATGCTCGCGATCGACCGCGTCGCTACGACGACGCGCATGCGCGGCATCTACGCCTAGGAGTCTGCGTCGCGGGAATCGCTCGCGCGGAACGCGCGTCTCTTCCCCCATCTTCGCGCGACCGAATCTATGCAACTCATCCAGAGTTGCCGCCGATTCGGCCGCTCGAACCTGGACGAACATCCGCGCATTGCGCGCGGCGCATCCCGTGACGCAGACTCCTGGCCGCGCTCAGCGGGCCTGGGCGAAGAGCTGCACGAGCGCGACCGCGAGCCGGTCGTCGAAGCAGCCGCGGTAGACCTGCGCGAGGATCTTCAGCGCATCGAACACGCCGACCCGCGGTTGCGAATCCCGCTGCTGCGAGTAGACCGAGTCGAAGCTGTCGACGATCGCCACGATGCGCGAGAACACCGGGATCCGGTCGCCGCCGATGCCGCGCGGATAGCCGCGGCCGTCGAGGCGCTCGTGGTGGTAGAGCGCCGCCTCGCAGACCTCCTTCGCGAGCCCGAGCGCGGTCAGCGCCTCGAAACCACGTTGCGGATGGTCCGGATCCTCGTCGGCACCCGCATCGGAGTGGCCGACGCGGCCGATGTCGTGCAGCAGGCCCGCGAGCCCCGCGCGCACGAGCACCTGCACGTCGCTCGAGATCACGATGCGGGCCAGCGCGAGCGAGAGCATGCCGACGGTCAGCGAGTGCTGCGCGAGCGAGGCGCTCGCGCGCAGCATCTGGCGGATCGCCTGCTGGGCCTTGGTCTCCCGGGTCACGAGCGTCGCGGTCGAGGCGAAGAGCATCTCCGCGCGCCGCATGTCCTCGCGGGAAGGGGAACCCCGAAGCAGGTCGTCGGCGACCGAGGTGGCGACGCCGTAGAGGATCTCGACCCGCTGCACGAGCGGCGCGTTCTTGTTGCGCAGCAGCGCGTCGAGGTCGTGCTCGATGCGCCGGCTGTATCCCCCCCGGTCCTGGGCCCGGATCAGGATGCGTTCGACACCCTCCTGGCGCAACCGTGCGAGATGGCCGTCGTCGAACGTGGTCTTGGTGTCGCGATACAGGACCGAGCGGCCCTGGGACGTCGGGAGGTAGAGCGGGAAGTCGAGCGGCTCGGCCCCGACCAGGCCGTCGAGTGGCACGGCGACCATGTCAGCAGGTGTCTCGG
>CAZSKV010000658.1:0-2175 GCA_964607495.1 uncultured candidatus Brocadiaceae bacterium | reverse complement strand
TGTCTCGGATCGTTGTGATCCCCGCCAGAGCAAGACTAGTCAGGTGACCGATCCGCTCCAGTCTGATGGCTCTTGAGATCGAAGTGTCGGCTGCCTGGGCCGCAGCTTCGATCACATCCTCGTCCAGGAGTGGAGTGCGATCAGTTTGCGATCCACTGACGACGCGCAGGATCTCAACCAACCCAGCCCCCGCTCCCTCCGCGAGCTCTCGATCTGAGCGCGGATCATCGCGCAACGCGATCAGTGCGTCTGTGGCATGCGTCACATGCTTCCTCACGAAATTGAGAGCGAGTTCCTGCGCCTTCTCTGGCTGATCTCCCCGTTCCAACACTTCGATCGCGACCGGATACGTCATCGTCCAGGTGCTCTTGAATAACGTCTTCCAGCGCTGGCCCGGCCACAGTTCCGCCGTCGCCACCAGTGCCGCGGCCAGCAAGAGCGCCGCGACTTTCGACCACCGCCGCGCGTTCCACTTCGTCACCGGGCGCACGGCAGGCGGCTGCTGCGTGACCTGCACGACCATCCGCTCCACCGTCGCTTCGGGCAAGCGCCGGTCCTCGGCGCGCGCCAGCCGCTGCTCGGCCTGCGCGAGCTCGGCGGCATCGAAATCCATCGTGTCGAGCATCTGCTCCCAGCCCGTGTCCTCTGTCTTCTTCATGGCATTGCCTCCCGCATCCGGTTCGGCGCCCCGCTCTCTGCACTCACGTCCTCTGCGAAAGCATGCCCCAGCCGCACCATCGCCGTGCGCAGCGCCTTGCGGCCGTTCGTGCGCGAGACATAGATCGAGTTGGGAGTCGTGTCGAGGTCGCGCACGAGCTGCTCGGTCCTGGCGACCCCGCCGGCGGCAAGATCCGCGAGGATCACCGCGCGCTGCAGGCTCGGGAGCGCGTCGATGCAGCGGTGCAGATCGCGCGCGATCTGCCGGCGCCGGGTCGCCTCGGCATCGGAATCGGGGGTGACGACCTGGCCGTTGCCTGCACTCAAGGCGTCGAGGTCGTTGACGAAGCGCAGGGCGCCGCGCCGACGCTTGCACTCGAGCAGCCGCAGCGCGCAGTTGCGCGCGACCACGTAGTACCAGGCTCGCAGCGAGCCACGCGAGAGGTCGATCTGTTTCCCCGAACGCCAAACGCGGATGTTGGCCTGGCTGACCGCATCCTCGATCTCGGTTTCGTCCAGCACGCTTTCGAAGTCCTTGCTCAAGAGGGTGTGCACCCTGCCCCCATGGTCCACCAGCAGCCGGCGCAGCCCTTCCGGGCTGCCATCGGCGAGCAGGCGGGCCGTCACGGCGTCCCGGTCGGTTCCGGGGGGGTCGGACGGCGGATGGGGGAGAGAGAGTTCTGTCACACCTAGTATCCGGGCATCTTAGTAGGCGACGTCGATTCGCAGCGGAAACCCCTCGGCGGGCCGCTTGCGCGGGCTTTGCGGGGCCTTTGCTAAGGATTTGTTAAGGCCCACGGATACCAGGGGGTGGTGGCGGACGAATCCGCCGCCCGCAACAGCGCCGCGATGGCGTTCCCCGTTGCTCGTCCGCCAATGCTCGCAATCCCCTCCCCGGACCTACTGGTCAACCTCTTCGCAAGTGGCGTGCAGGTGCTCGGACTGCTCGCGGTGGCCGTCGGCGGGAGCTGGTTCAAGAAGAACCAGGACGAGCCGGAGGAGACCGCGCGGCGCGGCTCGCCCTGGCCGTTCCGGGTCGCGCTACTGCTGCTGGTAGGCGTCTCCGTGGCCTTCGGTCTCTACGTGCTGAAGACCCAGGACGCGATCAACACCCGTCTGCAGGCCAACCTGATCCGCAAGTCCGTCGAGGGCGGCAAGAAGGTCGGTGACACCTCGCTCAAGACGCTGGGTTTCAGCGACCAGCTCAAGCACCCGCGCGCTCTCTCGTCCGAGCAGCTCGCGGCCGCGTTGGCCGCCGGGGAGCCGCTGAACCTGATCGACGTGCGCGAGCCCGAGGAGATCGAGGTTGGCCGAATCGACGGGACCTGGGCCCGCCGCTTCCCTGACCTCAAGCTGGATCGCAGCGGTCTGACCAAGCCGGGTTGCAAGACAGTACTCCTGTGTGATTCCGGCAACCGCAGCAGTGAACTCGTCGACCTCTTCGCGGCAGAGGGCGTCGAGTGCTTCTTCATGATCGGCGGCTACGAGAAGTGGGTCGCCGAGTACCGGCCCCTGCTG
>CAZSKV010000657.1:0-2673 GCA_964607495.1 uncultured candidatus Brocadiaceae bacterium | reverse complement strand
GGCCCCGATCGCCTGCACGTCCCGGCCGTGGCCCGTGATGCGGATCCGCACGATCTCCAGGATCTGCCCCCAGGCACGCCATGGACCCGGCGACTGCGTCAGCTGCTCGATCCTGCCCCTGCATGCTTCGAGGTCGGTCCGCTCGGCGTGGCGATGCACCGAGAACGCTTGCAGGCATTCTGCGGCCACCAACTCCAGCAGCGCGAGCAGGAACAGATCCCGGGGCTCGGGCGACGCCGCTGCAGGATGCATCGAGATGCGCGTTGCTTCGGCTGCGATCTGGCGCTTGCCCTGGGGGTCGGCAGGATCGAGGTCTCGCCAGTGCGCGAGTGCCAGCAGCGCCATGCCGCTCGGCGATGCGGCGAGCTCGCCGAGGATCTTGCGCAGGTCTCCCGTGTCCACGACCTCGGTACGCAGCGCGAGGCAGGCGCGAACGACGCGCACGTCGGGGTCGGCGGGATCGAGGGCGTGCAGCAACGCCCCCGCGCGCGCGACGGCCCGCCTCCCGCGCGCTGTCCACGCAGGCGCCAGCAAGGACGTTGCGATCGGCGTGTAGCCTTCGGTGTAGCCGGTCTCCGGGTCGACGGCCGAGTGCAGGTCGCCTTCTTCGCACAACCAGGCGATCGCCTCGTGCAGCGTCCCGGGTGCGCGCCAGCGGGAGTAGGCCGCGCGGCCGAGCGCCGTCGAGCCAGCGAGGAGCGCGCCCGCGGCGAGCCAGCGGCGGCGGGTCCAGAGCCCCTGCCGCAGTCGCTGTGGCAGGGTGCGCACCCCGAGCCGCAGCGGCTGGCCGCGCAGCCATGCCCGCAAGTCGGCGGCGAGCGCGGTGGCCGACGGGCGTGCCGTGGGCTCGGGCTGCATGCAGGCCTGCAGCGTCGGCACCAGGTCCTTCGGCACCGCGGTCCAGGCCGGGGCGGCGAACGCCGGTTCGCCCCGCACCAGACGCGCGAAGACCTCGCCGGCCTCGCTGCCCGCGTATGGCGCGGTGCCGCCAAGCCGTTCGAGCAGCAGCACGGCCAGCGCATGCACGTCGGCCCCAGGTCCGACGCGCGCCGGATTCAGGGCCTGCTCGCGCGGCATGTAGGCCGGCGTGCCGAGCACCGGCCCGGTCAGGCTGCTCTCGCGATCGAGTGCCCGCACGAGGCCGAAGTCACCGAGCACGGCGCTGCCATCGCTGCGCAAGAGCACGTTGCTCGGTTTGACGTCGCGATGGACGAGTTGCTGCGAGTGCAACCAGGCCAGGGCTTCGGCGAGCTGGGCGGCGCGGGCCACCTCCTGCTCGGCCCCCGCGCGCGGTGCCGCGGCGAGGTCGCCGCCGGCAAGCAGCTCCATGACCAGGAATGCGCCGTGTGGGCACTCGCCAGCCTCGTAGACACCGGCCAATCCCGGATGGGCGAGCTGCGCCAGGGTCTGGGCTTCGCGCAGGAAGCGTTGCCGCGTGCGTGGGTCCACGGTCTCCAGTACGAGCTTGACCGCGACCTCGCGGTGCAGCAGCGGGTCGCGTGCCGCCCAGACCAGCGAGTGGCGCTTGTGCGCCAGCAGCCGGACGAGTTCGAAGCGGCCGATGCGCTCGAGTCCCGTTGGGCTCGCTGATTCGGGGTACGCCGCGCCCGTGCCGCGGCTCGCCGCCATGCTCAGGAAGAGGGAAACCCGTTCCAGGAAGCGGACCCGGTCTGCCGCGGCGAGCGGATCGAGCCACGCCTCGAGGTTGCGCGCGCCAGGCGAGCTGTTCTCGCAGGCGAGCACGAAGTCCGCGAACGCGCGGTCGACCTGATCGCCACCTGGCGCCGCGGTGGCGTCCGCCGGCGGGCTCACGAGCGCTGCTGGTGCGCGCGGCGCTCGATGAGCCGGCCGAGCTCCGCCACGGCGCGCGCATAGGCGACACGGGCGGCGTCCGGCGAGTTCACGCCGGTGCGGCGTGCAATCTCGGCCCAGGGCAGGGCTTCGTAGTCGCGCAACAGGATCAACGTGCGCTGGTCGCGCGGCAGATCCTGGGCGAGACAGCGCGCCAGCAGCCCCTGCAACTCGCGTGCGCTTGCCGCGTCCGGCACGGCGAGGCTGTCCGCCTCCAGCGTGGCCGCGTGCTCCGCAGCCAGCACCTGCTCGCGCGTGGGTGTGCGCTTCTGCCGGCCATGCAGGTCGGCGAGGTTGCGGACCACGTTGCGTACGACGCTGTCCAGCCAGTCGGCGAAGCGGCCGCGTGCGGCATCCTGCTGCCCCCCGTCGCGGGCGACCTGGAACAGCACCTCCTGCACCACGTCCTGGGACTCGATCCGCGTGCGCAGCCGTGCGCCGAGCTCACGGCGGACCTGGTGTTGCACGTGGGCCGCGAGGTTCCGCCACTCGTGCGACTCCTCCGGCACCCGAGGCGAGGTTCTCTTCGGGGCCTTCACGACAGGCCGGCAGGCTAGCCCGGGCCCGGGGAGCGTCAAGCTGACCGTGGGTCGCGTGCGCGTCAGAGGCCGAGCGTCAGCTTGCCTGCATTCGACATCGACACACCCAGCAGGTTGGCGACCGGATCGAAGATGTTGGCTTGCACGAAGAGCGACTGACCGAGGAGGTACGGATCGTACGGCACCGGGAACCAGAGCTGCGTGCTGCCGGTCGTGCCCGTCGAGAAGCTCACGGGCAGGTCGAGGCTGACGTAGAGCTTGCAGCCCGGCATCGCGAGGACTG
>CAZSKV010000656.1:0-2841 GCA_964607495.1 uncultured candidatus Brocadiaceae bacterium | reverse complement strand
TCCTCAAGCAGCAGGGCGTGCCGATCGGCAAGTCGCGGTGCGAGGACGAGCTGCTGCCGGCCGCGGCGCGCATCGCCGAGCTCGCGCGGCGCAAGGGCGTGCAGCTGCTGCTGCCGGTCGATCACGTCTGCGCGGCCGAGTTCAAGGCCGACGCCACGGCCAGCGTGCACGGCCCCGGGATCCCCGATGGCCTGATGGGGCTCGACGTCGGTCCGCGTTCGATCGAGCGCTTCGGCCAGGCGATCGCCGCCGCGAAGACGATCGTCTGGAACGGGCCGATGGGGGTGTTCGAGATGGACGCCTTCGCGCAGGGCACTGAAGCCGTCGCGCGCGCGATCGCCGCGGCCAAGGCCTTCACGGTCGTCGGCGGCGGCGACTCGGTCGCCGCGGTCGAGAAGTTCGGGCTCGCGGCCAGGATGTCGCACGTGTCGACCGGAGGCGGCGCCAGTCTCGAGCTGCTCGAAGGCAAGGTGCTGCCCGGCATCGCGGCCCTGGCGTGAACCAGGCCGCCTGGTTGCTGTTGCTGGCGCTCGGGCTGCCGGCGCAGCAACGCCTGCTCGCGACCCACTACTTCTATTGGTACCGCTGGCCGGATGCCCATTTCAACGAGCCTGGTGCCAGAGGCCCGGAAGGCCACCTGCACCACTTCCCGGCCCCGGAGGAGGTCAGCTGGCGCTCGGCCGCCTGGCACGAGCAGCAGTTCCGGGCGATGGCCGGCTGCGGGATCGACGTGGCCCTGCCGGTCTACTGGGGCTTTCCGGAGGTCGAGACGATCACGCCGCACCTCGCGTTCGCGCACGAGGGCCTGCCGCCGATGGTCGAAGCCCTGCGCAAGCTCGAGGCCGCTGGCGAGCGCGGGGTCCGGCTCGGGCTCTTCTTCGACACGTCCTCCCTGCAGAACGATCTGCGCCGGGTCGAGCCCAAGGGCGGCAAGCCGGACCTCACGACGAGCGGCGGCAAGCAGCTCTTCACGCGCACGATCGAGGAGTTCTTCGCGCGCGTGCCGCGTGCCCTCTGGGCGCGCCACCGCGGCGGCGCGCTCTGTGTGCTCTATGCGGCCGGTTTCGCCGCGAAGTGGGACGTGACGCTCGGTCCGGCGGCAAAGCAGGCATTCGCGGCGCGCTTTCCGGGCGAGAGCCTCTGCCTGGTGGCCGACCAGAGCTGGGGCCAGATCGGCCAGGACCTGACGACGCGCTGGGGCGGGGCCCTCTTCGGCCCGGTCACGCTGCCCCACGTCGCGCAGATCGGGCCCGGCTACGACGACTCCCCGGTGCCGGGCCGCACGACGCCGTTCCGCGACCGCGAGGACGGCCGCTTCTACGAGTACTCGTGGCGCGAGGCGCTCAAGACGCGGCCCGAGCTGGTGCTGCTCGAGACCTGGAACGAGATGCACGAAGGCACCGAGATCTGCGCGACCAAGGAGACCGGCACGCGCTACCTGGAACTCACGCGCCATTGGAACCAGCTCTGGCGCGCGGACGCCGAGCTGCCGCCGGCTGTCACATTGCGCTGGCCGTTCATGCGCCAGCGGCGCGACGACTCGTGGGGGAGCGAGGCCAAGGCGGCGCCCGGCGTGAGCCTCGACTTCACGCCGGACGAACCGGCGCGCAGTGGTCTGCGCGAAGTGGCCTGGGAGGATGGGCGGTTCGAACTCGCGGGCGGCGCACTCGTCGCGCGGCGCACGCAGGCCGTGGGCTATGTCTACTTCCAGGTCGCGGACGCATGGCGCTTCGAGCAGGAAGGTGAGTTCGAGCTCAGTGTGGAGCTCGTGCACGCGGGTGCGATCGAGCTCGAGTACGACTCGACGCGGCGCGAAGCGACCCAGGCCGGCGCCTACACCAGGACCTGGCCGCTGGAGCGCGACGGCGGCCGCCTCGTGTTCGCGCTGCCCAAGGCCTTCTTCGGCAACCGCCAGAACGGCCGCGCCGACTTCCGGCTGGTCACCCACGGCGAGCTGCGCCTGCGCAAGCTCTCGCTGCGCGCCACAGACTAGGACGACCAGGACGTGGACCGGCCCGGCGCCGCGCTCCTAGACTCTCGGGCCCCAATGCACCCCATCCGTCTCGCGCCTTCGATCCTCGCCGCCGACTTCGCGCGCCTGGCCGAACAGATCCGGATGGTCGAGGATGCGGGGGCCGACTGGATCCATGTCGACGTGATGGACGGGCACTTCGTACCCAACCTGACGATCGGGCCGCCGGTCGTCGCGGCGATCCGCAAGGTTTGCCGGCGCCCGCTCGACGTGCACCTGATGCTCACCGACCCATGGAAGTACGGCAGCGAGTTCCGGCGCGCGGGCGCCGATCTCGTGACCGTGCACGTCGAGGTGATCGAGCATGGCGACGGCCGCGGGCTGTTGCAGGATCTGCGCCGGCAGGGCGCGAAGGTCGGCGTCGCGTTGAACCCCGACTGCGACATCCTGCGCGCGCGACCCTACCTCGATCTCTGCGACCTCGTGCTGGTGATGAGCGTGTTCGCGGGTTTCGGCGGGCAGAAGTTCATGCCCGAGGTTCTGGCCAAGGTCGAGCGTCTGCGCACCGAGCTCGGTTACGACGGCGAGATCGAGATCGACGGCGGGATCGGGCCGAGCACGATCGCCGCGGCGGCGACGGTCGGGGTGAACGCGTTCGTTGCCGGCACCGCGGTGTTCGGCGCGCCCGACGTCAAGGCGCGGATGGCCGAGTTGCGGGCCACCGCGACCGCGGCGCGGGCCAGGGCCTGAATTCCTCCCCCCTTGCGGATTCCGTGCGCCGCACGGCTATCCTGTGCGCGTCCCGTTCCCGACCAAGGAAGCACGAAGCGATGGCCTGGACCAGATTCGGCAAGAAGAAAGACATGCCC
>CAZSKV010000655.1:0-1530 GCA_964607495.1 uncultured candidatus Brocadiaceae bacterium | reverse complement strand
CGCGGTCGCGCGGCGCGTGCTCGGCGCGAGGTCGGCGATCAACGCGCGCGAGCTGCCCTCGGCCAGACCCATGTAGGCGCCGTAGAGCAGGAACAGCGACCAGGTCAGGTCACCCGAAAGCGTCGCGAAGCCGAGGTAGGCGAGGCCGTTCAGGGCCCAGCCGATCCGGATCACCGCCCAACGGCCATGGCGGTCGGAGAGCAGGCCGCCCGGGTAGGCGGAGAGCAGGTAGGACAGGTTGTGCAGCGCGTAGAAAAGCACTGTGACGCCGTCGCCGTGGCCGAGGTCCTTCGCGCGCAGCAGCAGGAAGGTGTCACTGCAACTGCCGAGCATGAACACGAGGATCACGGCCAGCGTGCGCCAGAACTGGCCGGAGAGGCGCTCGTGCCGGACCGGCCCCGCTTGCGCGGCCGGGACCTCGGCACGGGCCGGCTCGCGCAGCGTCAGCGTCAGGGCCGCGGCGAGGAGCGCCGGGGCGATCGCGAGGATGAAGATCGTGCGCAACTGCAGAGCGAGCAGCTGCAACAACAGGAGCGTCAACAGCACGCCGAGCAGCGCCCCGGCCGTGTCCATCGTGCGGTGGAACCCGAACGCCCGCCCTTTCTGGTCGGCCGTGACCGAGTCGGCGATCAGCGCGTCGCCCGCGGAACCGCGCAGGCCCTTGCCGAAGCGGTCGGAGGCGCGCGCCAGGAACACGAGCGGCCAGCTGGTCGCGGCGGCGAGCAGCACCTTGCCCAGGGCCGAGCACGAGTATCCGGTGCGCAGGAACGGCACGCGGCGGCGCAGACGGTCGCTGTGCCAACCGGCGAGCGCCTTCATCACGCTGACGATCGCCTCGGCCACGCCCTCGATCAGGCCGAGCACGAACGCCGGGGCCTGCAGCACGCCGACGACGAAGAGCGGCAGGATCGGATAGACCATCTCCGAGGAGACGTCGGTGCAGAACGACACCCATCCCTGCCGCTTGACGTTCGCCGGCAGCGGCGGCCTGGTCACCGTTCGATCTGCAGCGTCTTCGGCGGCAGGCAGGTGGATTCGTCGCAGACCTGGTAGGTGAACGCGAGCCGGAGCTTCTCGCCGCTGCCGGTGCGGGTCAGCTCGAGTTTCGCCTTGCGCGTTCCCGTCACATGGCCGTGGGCGTCGGTCTCGGCCGCGAGTGCGCCTTTGGCGGTGAAGGCCGAGCCGGCAAGCACTTCGACCGAGATCGGGATGTTGACCGTCTCGCCGGGGGCGTAGCAGTGCCAGCCCGCCTGCACGGCGATCGTCAGCACGAGCGTCTCGCCGACCATCTCTGCGGCCACCGTGACGGGGTCGTCCGCATCGGCGCCGGTGACTTGCAACACGGCCGGCGACGGGCTCCGGACGCGCCACGTGTAGCCACCCCAGTCCGTGAAGTAGAGCGCGGCGCGATGGCGTTCGAGCCAGGCGCCGAACGCCGCAGCCTCGACGCCGGGCACGTAGCGGCGCAGGAGCGTGGTGGCGAGCGGATCGGCAGGGTCGCGCGCGAAACGCGCGCGCAGGGCGTCGAGG
>CAZSKV010000654.1:0-3592 GCA_964607495.1 uncultured candidatus Brocadiaceae bacterium | reverse complement strand
TGTCGAGGCGGCCGGTCTCCTCGCAGAGCTTGAAGTTGTGCGGGATCGTGACCGTGCGGTTCGTCTCGAGGCGCGGCGCCCAGAAGGCGTCGGTGAAGCGGACCTGGGTGAAGGGCACGCCGGACAGACGCGGGGGCTGCGCGGCGGCAAGCGTGGCGAGGGTCAGGCAGGCGGACAGGATGGCGGAGCGCACCAGGGCAGGAATCCTAGTAACTTTGTCACCGGTACTTCTACATGACGTTGACCGTCCTCTGGGCCTACCGTCGGACTGGCAAGTTCGCGTTCCATGTGTTGACCGGCGCGCTCGAGGCCGCGGCCGACCTCGCGGACCTGCCGATCGGCTTCGCGAACGGCGTCGCGCCGCTGCGGGCGGCGATCGAGCAGGCGCTCGCGACGAGCGCGCGGGTGCTGGTCGGGTGGTCGTTCTACTCGCCCGACTTCCGGCGGCTCGTGGCCGAATTGCACGCGGTGCGCGCGCATGTGCGCGATCCGCGCGTGCTGCACGTCGCCGGCGGCGTGCATGCGAGCGCCGAGCCGCTGCAGACACTGCAGGCAGGCTGGGACCTGGTCGCGCTCGGCGAAGGCGAGCAGATCGTCCTGGACCTCGTGCGCAGGCTGCGCACCGGCGCCGATCCGCGCGGCGTCGCCGGAATCGGCTGGTTGCAGGACGGCGTGCTGCGCAAGAACCCGAAGCCGCCGCGGATCGAGCTCGACGCGTTCCCGCCCTTCGGCCTCGCGCACGCGCGCCTCGGGCCGATCGAGATCACGCGCGGCTGTCTCTACGCCTGCAGGTTCTGCCAGACGCCGTACTTCTCGGGTGCGGCGTTCCGGCACCGCAGTGTCGCAAACGTGCGCGCATGGACGCGCATCCTCGCGCAGCGGGGTTTCTCCGACTACCGCTTCCTGACCCCGACCGCGCTCTCGTACGGGACCAGCACCGAGACGCCGGATCTGGCGGCGGTCGAGGCGCTGCTCGCAGCCGTGCGCGAGGAGGTCGGCAGCAGCGGCAGGATCTACTTCGGCACCTTCCCCTCCGAAGTGCGCCCCGAGCACGTGACGCGCGAGGCCCTGCACTTGATCCGCCGCTACGCCGACAACCGCACGTTGATCCTCGGCGGCCAGTCCGGCTCCGACCGCGTGCTGGACGCCGCAATGCGCGGACACGACGCCGCGACGATCCTGCGCGCGGCGCAGCTCGCGCACGCGGAGGGCTTCGTGCCCCACGTCGACTTCCTGTTCGGCCTGCCCGGCGAAGAGGCCGCCGACCGGCAGGCGACGCTCGACCTGATGGACCAGGTGGTCGCGGCCGGCGGCCGCGTGCATGCGCACACGTTCATGCCGCTGCCCGGCACGCCGTTCCGCGGCGAGCAGCCCGGCCGGGTCGCGCCCGAGCTGCGCCGGCGCCTGCAGACCCTCGCCGCGCAGGGCGCGCTCTACGGCCAGTGGGAGCAGCAGGAGATCCTCGCGCGCGACCTCGCGACGCCCGAGGCAGGTTCCGCGATCAGACCCTGATCCGCGCGTCGAGCACCAGCAGCCCCTTGCCGGCGGCGAACACGCGCACGGGGTTCAGATCGAGTTCCTGGAGCTCCGGCAGGGCCTCCGCGAGCACCGAGATCCGCAACAGCAGATCGACGAGCGCTTCCTGGTCCGCGCGTGGCGCGCCGCGGAAACCCTCGAGCAGCTTGCGGCCGCGGATGCCGCGCACCATCGCCCAGGCGTCGCGGTCGGTCAGCGGCGTGATCCGGAACACCACGTCGCCGAGCAGCTCGACGGTGATCCCGCCGAGGCCGAAGCCGACCAGCGGCCCGAAGCTCGGATCGAGGGTCATGCCGACCATCACTTCGGCCCCGTCCGGCGCCATCGCCTGCACGGCGACACCCTGGAACTCGGCGGCCTTGCCGGCGGCCGCGACCGTCGCGGCGATCCCGGCGAACGCCGCGCGCACGGCCGCGGCATCGCGCAGCTTCAGGCGCACGCCGTTCCACTCCGACTTGTGCACGAGCGTGCGCGACGCGAGCTTCACGGCGACCGGGTAGCCGAGGGCCTCGGCGGCGGCGACCGCCTGCTCGACGCCGGCACACAGGCGCGTCGGCACGGTCGCGATCCCGAAGCAGCGCAGCAGCGCATCGCAGGCATCGGGCAGCAGCCAGCCCGAGGCGCCGGCGAGCAGCGCCCGGGCCTTCGCGACCTCGATCCCGGCGAAGTGCGGCAGCGTGCCCGCGGGCTCCTGCAGCCACTGGCTGCGCTCCCAGGCGCGCGCGAGCGCGCGCGCGGCCGACTCGGGGAACGCGTAGCAGGGGATCCCGTGCAACGTGCGATGCCCCCCCATCAGGCACGCGACCAGCGGCTTGCCTTGCGGCGGCGCCCCGGCGATCGCGGCCGCGACCGCGTCGCCTTCGCCCGGGCCGACCACGATGTAGAGCACGATCACAGCGTCGATGCCCGGATCGGCGAGCAGCAGCGGCAGCGCCCTCGCGTACTCCTCGGCCCGCGCCGCCGCGACCATGTCGACCGGATTGGTGACGCTCGCGGTGCCCGGCAGGAACTCGCGCAACCGTTGCTGCGTGGCCGCAGCCAGCGGCGGCACCGCGAGCCCCATCGCCTCGCAGACGTCGACGCAGAGGATCGCCGGACCGCCGGCGTTGGTCAGCACCGCGACGCGGTTGCCCTGCGGCAGCGGTTGGTGCGCGAGCACGGCCGCGACCTCGAACATCTCCTCGAGCGTGTCGACCCGCAGCACGCCGGCCTGGCGGAAGAGCGCGGCCGCGCCGACGTCGCTGCTGGCCAGTGCCGCGGTGTGCGAGCTCGCGGCGCGCGAACCCGCCTGCGAGCGGCCGCTCTTCACCGCCACGACCGGCTTCTCGCGGGCGATGCTGCGCGCGATGCGTGCGAACTTGCGCGGGTTGCCGAACGACTCCAGGTAGAGCAGCACGACCCGCACGCGCGGGTCGTGGCGCCAGTACTCGAGCAGGTCGTTCGAGGAGATGTCGGCGCGGTTGCCGACGCTCACGAAGGCCGCGAGCCCGAGGCCCAGGCGCTGCGCGTGGTCGAGGATCGCGAGGCCGAGCGCGCCGCTCTGCGACGACATCGCGATCACGCCCGGCGCCGGCGCCTGCGGCGCGAAGGTCGCGTTCAGGCACACGGCCGGATCGGTGTTCAGGATCCCGAGGCAGTTCGGCCCGACCATCCGCATGCCGGCGGCCCGGACCTTGGCGAGCAGCTGCTCTTCGAGCGCGCGGCCCGCGGCGCCGGTCTCGGCGAAGCCCGCCGAGAGCACGACCAGGGCCTTGACCCCCTTGCGCGCACAGTCGTCGACCGCGCCTGGCACGAGCGGCGCCGGCAACGCGATGACCGCGAGATCGACCGGCAGCGGGATCGCATGCACGCTCGGATAGGCCGGCATCGAGGCGATCACCTCGGCGTTCGGATTGACCGGGAACACCGGCCCGGCGAAACCCGCGCGCAGCAGGTTGGTGAGCACGCGGTGGCCGACGCTCGCCGGATCGCGCGAGGCGCCGACCACGGCCACGCCGCGCGGAGCGAACAGGGGTTCCAGGGACGGTTGCAATCTCGTGACTCGCAGGGTTTCGGT
>CAZSKV010000653.1:0-5838 GCA_964607495.1 uncultured candidatus Brocadiaceae bacterium | reverse complement strand
GGGAGCAGATGCGGGGAAAGAAGCATCCGCGGGTTGCCCGTGCGCTCTCAGCATTGGGCGCTGTCTTCCTGTTCCGAGGAGATCTGACATCGGCCGAAGAGTCATTCGAGAGATGCCTCGCAATCCGCCGGGAAGTGCTCGGCTCCGAGGATCCGACCATGGCTCCCGACATTCAGTCACTGGCGATGGTGCTGGACCGGCGGGGGGATCTCCTCGGCGCCGAGAGACTGCTGGTCAAGGCCTTGGCGATACTTCGCGCTCAAGGCAGTGGTGATAAGCTCAATCTCGCAATCACGCTGACCAGCCTGGGCAATGTCAGGTTTCGGCTTGGCCAAGTACAGAGCGGCAGAGAGTGCTATGAGGAGGCTCTCGATCAGCAACGTGAACTCCTGGGTGCCAAGCACGGACAGGTTGGCCGCGATCTCGTCTATCTGGGCAAGGCGCTCGTGGACGCCCAGGAGTTCGACGCGGCCGCCCGAGCCTTCGACGAGGCCGCGGCGATCCTGGTACAGGCACCAGGGGATTGGACCGTAGCCTGGGTGCTCCTCCACAACGGCCGCGGCGTCATCGCGACAAGTCGCGGCCGAAACTTCGCGGCCGCGGAGCCCGAGCTGGCCAGGGCCGTGGACCTGGTGCGCCGGCGGCCGGACAAGGTCGAGGACTTCTTGGCGTCGACAGTCCTCATGAACCTCGGCGAGACACGAAACGCTTTGGGGAACCCAGTGAGCGCAGAGGAGCTCCTCCGCGAGGCCCTGCAGCTCGCCAGGGCTTCCCTCGCGCGACGACACGACCCCGCACCTGCCGGTCGGAAGCGCGTCGCCGAAGTTCTCTCTCGGCTCGCAAGCCTACTGGTGCGGGCAGGACGCTTTGCCGAGGCCGAGCCTTTGAGCGAAGAGCTGCTGCAGTTGCGGCGCGAGGAGCATCCCGGTGACAGTCCTGACGTGGCGAACGCCCTGAGGATCTCGGGCCACGCCCTCATCCACCAGCCGGACGAGCAGAAGAAGGTCGCAGGGTTGGCCCTGCTGCGTGAGCGGCTGGCGATGCGCCGCCGGCTCGAAGGCGCAGGCGGGAAAGGTGTCGCGAACGCCGGGACCGACCTGTACCAACAGCTCCGGTTGCGCCGCTCGAAGGAGGCGGACGCCGAGGCGAAGGAGCTGCTGCTGGAGCTGATCGCGGCCCGCGAAACCATCGTCGGCGCGGCGGACGAGACGGTCCTTGACTGGAAGGCCAACCTCTGCGTCATGCTGCAGGAGTCGTCGGATGCGAACGACGTCGCCGAGGCCGAGCGCCTGCTCGTCGAGCGCATCGCGTTCGAGCGGGTTCAGGGGGATGTGAAAAGCCGGGAGTTGGCCTACGAACTGAACCGGCTCGCCCTGCTGCTGCTGAACCAGGAACGCTACGCCGAGGTGGAGCCCATCTGCCGCGAGATCGTGGACTGCTACCGGGCCGTGAGCGGCGAAGCGAGCCTCGACCATGCGACCAGCTTGAAGAACCACGCTGAAGCGCTAGCCGGCCTCGGCAAGCGTGACGCGGCCATCGAGGCGCTGCGGCGGGCGCTCGCCATCGCCCTCGCTGTCGCAGGTGGTCGCGCGCGCGCCGACAATTGCGAGGAATCGCTGGTCCGGGTGCTCGTCGAGCGCGGCGACCTGGACGAGGCCGAGACCATGGCGCGGGCCCGGCTCGAGCGCCTCCGCGGCGCCGCGGCCAAGCCCGACGTCAACGTCGCCACCGCCATGTCCCTCGTGGCCCGTACCCTCGTGGCGCGGGACCCGAAGAGCGCCGAAGCAACCGAGCTCTTCGCCGAGGCCCTCCGGATCCACACCGAGCTGGCGCCGGAGCGTTGGCAACGCTTCTCGATCGCGAGCCACCTGGGCGCGTGCTGGCTCGCACAGGGCAAGCTTGACGAGGCCAAGCCCTTGTTGCGCGAGAGCGCCGAGCGCTTGGCAAAGCTCGCCACCACGCGCACGAGCCGTGTCGCGCTGCGCGAGGCCCGCGAGAGGATGGCGCAGATCTGCACGGCGTGTGGCGATGCCAAGGCGGCAGACGAGTGGCGGCGGAAGTGATCCTGCACTGCGTCGCGTCGCCACGCACCGTTCCTGCGGAGCGGTGCGACGCGGCTCCTCGCTGCACGTGAGCGTCAGGATCGTAGTCCGCTGCCGCGCGCGCTGGAGAAGATCTTGCGCCATGCGGCCCGCCCACCGCTGGTCGCCGACTGGATCACGCGCACCCAGGACGGACACGTCCTCTACCGATTGAAGAAGAAGTGGAGCGACGGATCCACGCACGTCGTCTCGCACGACTCGCAGCTCGGATCCCCAGACCCAACCAGAAGCTCGTGACCTATCCCCGGGACTGCGCCTCTGCAGCCGGCTACCGCGCCTTGCTCGTTCCACTTCCTCCAGAGGCGGAATCACAGCAGCCTCCAAAGACCACTCCACTGCCAGATTCGTGACCACCGGCGCCAGCCCTCGAGCACAGCGAGCCAGGTCCGCATGCTCAACACTCCGCATCGGCCATCCCCCCGAAGCCACGACCGCGCAAGCCGAGGACGAACTGGGCCGAGCTTCTGAAAGGGGTGCTCCTGATCGACCTCTCGACCTCCACTTGGGACGGAAGGCGCTCCCTGATCGCCGCGATCACCGAACCAAACCGGACCTCTTCGCGTTCTGCGACGCGACCTACACGACCTACTCGACGAGCAGCGGCCATTCCGCGTCGTTCGGCGGCACGTCGGGCGCGACGCCGATGGTCAACGGCATGATGGGCCTCGCGCAGGAGCTTTACACCGACGGCCTCTTCGGCCACGACTTCGCGGTCGGCGGCTGGCAGAACCGGTTCAAACCGCGCGCACTTCACGACCATGAAGGCGCTGCTGATCAACACGACGCGCCAGTACGACCCGGCGGTCAACATCGGCACGACCCGCTACAACCAGGGGTGGGGGGTAACCGAAGCTCAACACGAGCTATGACGAGCGCGCCCGCCTGCTCGTGCTCAACGAGGTCGACTGGCTGCAGCAGGGGCAGTCGCGCACCTGCTTCGTGTTCGCGCCGGGCGCCAAGAACCTGCGCGCGACGATGACCTACAGCGATCCGGCCGGCACTCCCTCGGCCTACCCGAGCCGCGTGAACATCCTGGACCTGCGCGTCGTCGGCCCGACCGGCACCGGCTACTGGGGCAACGTCGGCCTGAACACGGGCCTCTACAGCACGGCTGGCGGCGCCGCGAACACGGGCGACACGGTCGAGAACGTCTGGGTGCAGAACGCCCCGAAGGGCTACTACCAGGTCACGGTGTCGGCCCCGCTGGTCGCCGCCGACTCGCACAAGGAGAAGCCGGCCCTGGACGCCGACTTCGCGCTCGTCGTGTCGGGAATCAGCGGCCTGCGCGACCAGTCGGGGATGAAGCTCGCGCTCAGTTCGGCTGCCGCCGGTGACTTCAAGGTCTCGATGACCAACCTGCCGGCCGGTTGGGCCGACGGTTACACCGTGTTCTCCGTGACCACCACGCGGCCGGTCAGCTTCGGCAACTTCTTCGGCGTCGAATTCGACGGCCTCTCGCTGGGTTGCATGAGTTCCGCCGCCGCGGTGGGGAACGTGTTCTACTTCTCGCCGACGGCGACCTCGGTCTTCCCGAACACCGACTCCGCGTTCCCTGCTGGTCTCGCGTTCGTGCTCACCGGCACGACCTTCGACGCGGTCGCGCTGACTTTCGACGGCACCGGCGCGATGAACGGCGTCTCGAACGCCGCGCGCGTCAAGATCCAGTGTCCGCGCCCGGTCCCTGAGCAGCGGCGGCGGCCCGGACTCCGGGCCGCCGCAGCGTCCTAGGGCAGCGGGAACCGGGTGCAGAGCTCCTGCACCTTGGGCCGGAACCCTTCCGGGTCCTTGCCGCCGATGATCTCGGCGATGATGCCGGCCAGCAGCCCGATCTCGGGCTTGCCCATGCCGCGCGTCGTGACGGCCGGCGTGCCGACCCGGATACCGCTGGTCTGCCGCGGCGGCCGCGGATCCCCAGGAACGACGTTCTTGTTCAACACGATCCCGGCGGCGCGGCAGCGCGTCTCGACATCCTGGCCGCTCATCGCCGTCGAGCGGAGGTCGACGACGCAGAGATGGCAGTCGGTGCCGCCGGTCACGATCGCGAGACCGCGCTCGACGAAGCACTGCGCGAGGTGACGCGAGTTGTCGAGCACCTGCTGCTGGTAGGCCCTGAACGCCGGCTGCAGCGCCTCGCCGAAGGCGACCGCCTTGGCGGCGATCTGGTGCATCAGCGGGCCGCCCTGGGCGCCGGGGAACACCGACGAGTCGATGGCTTTCGCGAGCGCCTGTGTGCACAGGATCATGCCGCCGCGCGGTCCGCGCAGCGTCTTGTGCGTCGTGGTCGTGATCACGTCGGCATGGCCGACGGGCGAAGGCATCACGCCGGCCGCCATCAGGCCGGCCGGATGCGCGATGTCGGCGACGAGCTTCGCCTCGACTTCGCGCGCGATCCCCGCCATCGCCGCGTAGTCGATCTGGCGCGGATAGGACGAGCCGCCGGCGATGATCACCTTGGGGCGGTGCTCACGGGCCAGCTTCCGCACGTCCTCGTAGTCGATGAGCCCGGTGTCCGGCCGCACGCCGTACTGCGTGGCGGAAAACAGGATGCCGGTGTGCGAGACCTTGTGCCCGTGCGAGAGGTGGCCGCCGGCCGCGAGCGCCATGCCGAGCAGCTTGCCACCCGAGCCCGCGAGCGCGGCGAGCACCGCGACGTTGGTCGTGGTGCCGCAGTGGGGTTGCACGTTGACATGGTCCATGCCCGCGAACAGGCGCAACGCGCGCCGCCGCGCCAGATCCTCGACGGCATCGGCGACCTCGCAACCACCGTAGTAGCGCGCGCCGGGGTAGCCCTCGGCGTACTTGTCGGTCAGGTGGCTCGCGCAGGCCTCGCGCACCGCGGGTGTGCAGTGGTTCTCGGAGGCGATCAGCGTCAGCGTCGTGCGCTGGCGTTCGCGTTCCTGGTCGATCAGGGAGAACAGTTCTTGGTCGGGCTGGCTCACGGCGGGATTCTTTCGCGCGCCGGCGGCGATGCCACTGCAAATCCTGCGCTGCCTCGTGTTCAATGCCGCTCTCGTCCGAAGCACGAGAACCAATCCCCCGATCGAATCCTGAATTGAAGACAAAGACCGCCGACCTGCGCGCCTGGACGATCCGCGACTCTGCCGAGCTCTACCAGGTGCAATCCTGGGGAGACGACTACTTCTCGATCAACGACAGGGGCCATGTGCTGGTGACGCCGGCCGGTCTGAACGGGCCGTCCCTGAGCCTTTGCGACCTGGTCGAGGACCTGCAGCGCCGTGGCTACGAGCTGCCGATGCTGCTCCGGTTCTCCGACATCCTCAAGCACCGGATCCACAAGCTCTGCGACTCGTTCAAGGCGGCGATCCAGGAGCACGGCTTCAAGGGCCGCTATCGCGGTGTCTACCCGATCAAGGTCAACCAGCAGCGGGACGTCGTCGAGGAACTCGTCGAGTTCGGCCGGCCGTTCAACCTCGGACTCGAGGCCGGCTCCAAGCCCGAGCTGCTCGTCGCGCTGGCCTACACGAGCAACGCCGACGCGCTGATCATCTGCAACGGCTACAAGGACCAGAAGTACATCGAGACCGCGCTGCTCGCGCAGAAACTCGGCCGCTACCCGATCATCGTGATCGACCGCTTCGAGGAGCTCGAGACGATCATCCGCACGAGCCGCAAGCTGCACCTGCGCCCGCACATCGGCGTGCGCGCCAGGCTCGCGACGAGGGGTGCCGGCAAGTGGGTCGAGTCGACCGGCGACAAGTCGAAGTTCGGGCTCTCG
>CAZSKV010000652.1:0-3104 GCA_964607495.1 uncultured candidatus Brocadiaceae bacterium | reverse complement strand
CCGCGCGCCGCGAGCTGCGCATCGAGGGCGCCGGCTTCCTGCCGTTGCTCGCGGGCCGCCGCCAGGTCCTGGCCGAGGAGGCGCACGCGTTCCTTGAGCGCGAGCAACCGGGCCTGGGCCCGGTCGGAGTCGGTCTGCAGGGCCGCCAAGCCGCCGGCCAACGCATCGCGCTCTTGCCCGAGACGTTGCGCTTGCGCGCGCCGGACCACGAGCCCGCCCTGGGCCTCGCCGTGGCCGCCCTCGAGCCGCGGTCCGCACGACAGGCTGCCGTTGCGGGTCACGAACATCAGGTCGGGCCGATCCGCCGTGGCAGCAGCCAGCGACTCGACGAGGCAGGCGCCGCGCAGCAGCCAGTGGACGACCGCGCGCGCGGACTCCGGACAGCGCACGAGCTCCGCGAGGAAGCGCGCCCCGGCCGGCAGCTCGAGTGCCGCAGCGGACGGGAGCTCCGCCGCGAACTCCTCGCGCACGAGCAGGATCGCGCGGCCCTTCTTGTGCTGCTCGAGCAACGCGAGCATCGCGTCGGCGTGCGCGCGGGTGTCGACCACCAGCGCCTGCACGAACGGGCCGAGCGCTGCCTCCAGCGCCGGTCCATACTCCACCTCGATGTCGAGCAGGTCGGAGAGCTTGCTGAGCAGACCCGCCGGCTGCTCCCCGAGCAGGTAGCGCGGCCCCTGGTCGAGGCCCTCCATGTGCGCTTCCATGTCGGCGAGGAGCTCGAGCCGGCTGGTGACCGCGGACAGGCGTTCGCGCCCCTCGGCCACGCGCCGCGCGAGCTCGGCGGCTTCCTGGTCGGCCGCGGCGAGTTCCTGCAGCACCTGCTGTTCGGCGAGCACGAGCCCGCTGCCGCGCGCCTCGAGGTCCTGCAGCACGATGGCCTGCTGCAACCGCTGCTGCGTGAGGCTGTCGAGCTCTTCGGCGACCGCATGGCTGCGCTGCCCGAGGCGCTCGGCCCGGGCGTCGAGCGCGCGCTTCTGCGCCTCCTGGTCGTGCGCCTGATTGCGCTTGTGGGTGCGTACGCGCATCCACTCCATCACGCGTTCGCGTGCGGCCTCGCGCCCCTCCGTGAGCTCTCGCGCGCGCTGCTGGTGCGTCGCGACGACCTCACGCTGGGCGGTCAGCGCGTCGTGCAAGGCGACGATCCCGGCCTCGAGCTCGGCGAGCTTGGTGCGCGCCTCCTCGATCTGCAGCGTGCGCTCCTGCGTCTGTTGCGCGAGTTCTTGCGCGCGCATCCCGGCCTGCTCGGCATCGGCAAAGAGCTCGGCCGCACGATGCTGCTGGCTCTCGGCCCGCTCGTCGGCGCTGCGCCGGTCGGAGTCCACCCGCGCGGCCCGGCCCGCGACCTCCTCGACCTCACGGCTGCACTGTTCGATCGCCTGCTCGCAGGCCTGCAGGCGCGCGGTGATCTCGCGCCGCACCGCTTCCAGCGCCTGCAGGCGGGCGCCCTGCGCCGCCAGGTCCTCGCTTGCGGCGCGCTGCTGCGTGCGCAGCCCGCGCGCCTGCAGCACGGCGAGCGCCGCCTTCAGGTCGCGCAACTGCGCCTGGATCTCGAGCCAGCGCCGGGCCTTGCCGGCCTGCATCTTCAGGCTGCGGATGCGGCGCTCGCGCTCCTCGAGCAGGTCGTGCACGCGCGCGAGGTTCTGCTCGGTGCGCTCGAGCTTGCGCAGCGTCTCGCGCTTCTGCATCTTGAAGCGAGAGATGCCCGCCGCCTCCTCGAAGATCGAGCGCCGCTCCTCGGGGTCGGCCGAGAGCACGGCGTCGATGCGCCCCTGCTCCATCACGGAGTACGCGCCGACGCCGAGGCCGGTGTCCAGCAGCAGATCGCGCACGTCCTTGAGCCGGCCGACCTGCCCGTTCAATGAGTAGTCGGATTCCTTCTCGGTCGTCAGCCGGCGGCCGATCGTGACCTCGGTGCGGCCATCCAGGCGGCCCGCGGGATCGTCGAGCACGATCGCGACCTCGGCGGCCCCCATCGACGGCCGCCCCTCGGCGCCCTTGAAGATCACGTCGGTCATCTCGGTGCCACGCAGGCTCTTGGCCCGTTGGTCCCCGAGCACCCACTTGAGTGCATCGACGACGTTCGACTTGCCGCAGCCGTTGGGCCCGACGATGCCGGTCAGATCGGAATCGAAGTTGAACTCGGTCTTGTCGGCGAACGACTTGAAGCCGTGGACGATCAGTCGCTTGAGACGCATGAGCGCGCTGGGATCCTAGCTAATCGGTACCGGGCAAGCGCCCGGCGGGGTCTTCGGAAATGGCCTCCGGGAGCACGCCACAGGCGCCCCGCGTACAACCGAACTCATCGGCGGGCGCGTAGGCATCGGTGGCGAGGACGGCCTTGCGGCGGCGGCGTTCGGCCCCCACCCGCGCATACGCATAGGCAGCGGTCGAGAAGCCGGTCGCGAGCAGGACCTGCTGCACGGCCTCGGCCAGCTCGGCGGTCACCAGGGGCGCCAGCTCGTGGCCGGTGTCGCGCCGGATGCGCCCGCGGATCCCCGCGAGCACGGCCTCGGCGAGATCGACCGCCCGCCAGCCCTCGGCCGCATGCACCGACAACAGCGCCAGGTGGATCGAACGCGCCAGCTTGCTGGCCCTCAGCCACTCCCTCCGTCCATCACGCTTCTCGACCAGAAACTCCGCCCTTCTCTTCATGCAAGGCGCCCTCACCGCGTCGCCTGTCCACCATGCGGCGCAGTTCGTCGAGGAACTGCGACGCGTCCTTGAACTCCCGATAGACCGACGCGAACCGCACGTACGCGACCTGGTCCAGCGCCTGCAACTCCTTCATCACGAGGTCGCCGACGACCTTGCTCGGCACCTCCTTGTCGAACGCTTCGATGCACTGCCGCTCGATCCGATCCGCAACCTGCTCGATCTGCTCGGTCGAGACCGGGCGCTTCTCGCAGGCCTTGCGCAGACCCGCGAGGATCTTCGCGCGATCGAACTCCTCACGCTCGCCGGTCTTCTTGATCACGCGCAGGGGCGTGCTCTCGGCCCGTTCGTAGGTGGTGTAGCGCCGCTGACACTCGGCGCAGACCCTGCGGCGGCGAATCGCGAAACCATCCGCGCTCGCCCTCGAATCGATCACCCGGTCGTTATCAGCC
>CAZSKV010000651.1:0-6461 GCA_964607495.1 uncultured candidatus Brocadiaceae bacterium | reverse complement strand
GATCGCCGCTCATCGCATGGGCAGTCAGGGCGATGATCGGGCCGCGATAGCCCTGGTCGCGCACGAGAGCGGTCGCCTGGTAGCCATCCATCTCGGGCATCTGGATGTCCATCAGCACGGCGTCGAACGGCTGCCGGGCCTCGAGCTGCTCCAGGATGCGTTCGGCAGCCACTCTGCCGTTGTTGGCGACCTCGACCATCGCGCCGGCCCGCGCGAGGATCGCCGAGATCAGGCGCTGGTTGTCCGGGGCGTCCTCGGCCAGCAGCACACGCAGTCCGGCGAGGGAGGGCAGCGGCGCGTCGTCGTGGCGCACGAAGCCCGCCACCGGCACCAGATTCGTCAGCGACTCGATCCTGGGCACGTCGTCGATCTTGCCGGTCGCGATCTCGAGCGTGAAGGTCGACCCCTGTCCCGGCCGGCTCGTGCAGGTCACATCGCCGCCGAGCAGTCGCGCGAGATGGCGGCTCAGCACGAGGCCTAGTCCGGTGCCGCCGAACCGGCGCGTCGTCGAGGTGTCCGCCTGCGCGAAGGGACGGAAGAGCCGCGCGAGCTGTTCGTCGTCCATCCCGATGCCGCTGTCGATCACCTCGATCCTGATCTTCCGTTCCCGGGATGGCAGGCTCAGCACGACCCGCACTGCTCCCTTCTCGGTGAACTTGATCGCGTTCCCGAGCAGGTTGAACAGGATCTGCTTGAGGCGCGTGGGATCCGTGAAGATCAGGCGCGGGATCGTGCCGCGGATCTCGAATGCGAGCTCGAGCCCCTTCGCGGCCGCCTGGGCCCGCATCACCGCACCGACATCGGCGAGCAGCAGCGGCAGATGGCACTCGATGGTCTCGAGGGTCATCTGGCCGGCCTCGACCTTCGACACGTCGAGCAGATCGTTGATCATGGCGAGCAGGTGGCTGCCGTTGCGCCGGATCGTCTGCACGCACTCGGCGCGTTCGGCCGGTGGCTGATCCGGGTTGGCCAGCAGGTCCGCATAGCCCAGGATCGCGGTCATCGGCGTGCGGATCTCGTGGCTCATGTTCGCCAGGAAGTCGCTCTTGCTCTGCGTGGCCCGGCGGAGCTCCTCGTGGGTGTGCGACAGCGTCGAAGTCATGGCATTGAAGCTGCGCGCGAGATCCCCGAGTTCGTCGTTGTCCTGTGGCGGCAGCTTCTGGTTCAGGTCCGCCGTCTGGGTCATGTTGCGCACGAGATCACGCATGCGCTTCACGCGCGCGATCACGAACCGGTTGGTCAGGAACACCGTGCCGGCGAGGCCTGCGATCGCCACCAGCAGCAACGACCACGAGAAGATGCGCAGGCTGTGCTCGCCCCGCAAGTGGACTTCGCGCGGCCAGGTGATCCGGCACAGCAACGCCGGCGCGCCCTGGAGATCGCGCAGCACCATCGTTCCTTCGATCGTCTTCTCGTCGACCACGCGAACCGACCATGGTTCGACCGTCCCGTTCGCAGGCGCGAACTCGACCGAGAGCTGCGCTCGGTGCTGGACGCGCTCCAGGAACGCCGTGTCGAGGAACCGGCCGACCACGAGCGTGCCGCCGGCTGGTCCCGACTGGTCGCTCCTGAGGACCGGCCGCGAACAGACCAGGGCTGCGCCGTCGTCGAGCATCAGGACGCCACTGCGGGCCGAGTCGAGATGGTCGTGTTGCAGCAGGGGCTTGCCTGGCGCCAGATGGGCGCGCAGGCCATTGGGCGTCGCGGTGTGCGACTTCGCGGTGCCTTCCGCCGCACGTTCGCAACGGATCCGACCTTCGAGATCCACGATCACGAGGAAGTCGATCTGGAACGCCGCGAGCGCCTCGGGAGACACGGTGGCACTCTCGAGTTCGTCCAGCTCGCCGGCGACGAGCGCATGGGCCTCGTCCCACGTGGACCAGTCCCGGGCCCTGCACAGCAGCCCTTCCAGCTCCTGGCTGAGCGCGACCTCGACGAGCTTGGCTTCCCGCGCGAGCTGGCGTTGCTCGAGATCGTCGAATGACGAACGCAGGAGGATCGCCATGGTGATCTGCAGCAGCGCTGCGAGCAGCAGCACGGCGATGCTGAGGCTCACGAGTGTCTTGGTTTGCAGCGTCAAGCCTGTCGATCCCTCATCCTTCTTCGGGATCCGGCGACCGTGGGCTTGAGCTACGCGGCAGCCGCCCTGCGGCTCGGGGGACTCGAGCGCGAGATCGCCGTCACTCGGTGCGGCGGGCCTGGAAGACGCCGTTGGGCTGGATCAAATCGAGGGTCGCGGCAGCACCCTGGTTGCCGAGATCGAAGCGCACGCTGTAGCCGGGCAGGCTCTTCGCCTTCCATTCGCTACCGCGATACGGGACGAGCACGATCGGGCGCTGGTTCTTCGGATGCAGCACCAGGGTCTCGCCCTCGATCACCACCTCGAGCGTGAACTTGGGATCGAGCACGAGCGCGTAGCGACCCGCGCAGCGCGCCAGGACCGCGGGATCCGAGGCGCCGCGGTCGGGCTTGCGCACGAAGCGGATCGGGGCCACCTGTGGTTCGAGCGGCAGGGTCAGGCTCTCGACGTCGCCGCGGCGGCCGGTCTCGAACTGGAACAGCAGCTTCTCGTCGGCGAGCACGGCCTCCTGCGACTGCCCGGCGAAGGTCTCGAAGTGCCAGTGCTCGAGCTCCATCGCGATGCCGTGCATGGATGCCTGCAGCCGATCGCCGGCCGCCGTGATCGCAATCGTGCCATATGCGGGATGCTCGTACTCGGCCACGTACTCGCCGAGCGGGTGCGCGGGATGGGTGCCCTGCTTGCGTTCACCTTGCGCCCGTTCCTTGCCCTTGGCGGCCTGCGACTTTGCACGGTTGCGCTGCGCGAGCAGCTTGCCGCTCCAGTCGATCTCGCTGGCCCCGGTCAGACGGTCGAACACATGGCGCACGATTGCCTCGGGCAGCCCGGAGCCATCCATGTTCGCGAGCGCCACGACCCCGATGCCGTCGTTGGGCAGAAACGAGACCATCGCCGAGAAGCCGTCGATGTTGCCGCCGTGGTGGACCCGCAATCTGCCGCGGTAGCTCTCGACGAACCAGCCCATCGCATAGCTGCGGAGCAGGATCTCCGGCTCGCTGGACGGTGTCGGGAGCAGAGCCTGTGGGCGCAGGAGCTCGGCCACGAGGCTCTCGCCGAGGACGCGCTGGTCGGCGACCTTGCCCTTCGCCAGCCACATGCGCAACCATCTGGCCATGTCCGCTGCCGAGGAGTAGATCGAGCCTGCGGGTGCGACGCTCGCGATCGAACGGTGTGGGACCACGACCAGCTTCCCATTGCGCTCGACATAGGGTGAAGCGCAATCAGGCTTCTGCTGCGCCAGGTCTGCCAGCAGGACGGTGTTCTGCATCCCGAGCGGCGTCAGCAGGCGGTTGGCCACCAGGTCCTCCCAGGTCGAACCCGTGAGCTCGCCCGCGAGGTGACCCGCGGCCATGAACATCAGGTTCTGGTACTGCCAGCGTTCGCGCAGGTCTGCGTTCGGTTCGAGGAAGCGCAGGCGGTCGAAGATCTCCCGGCGCGAGAGCTTGCCTCCGTACCAGACGAAATCGTGCCGGGGCAGCCCCGAGCGATGGGTCACGAGGTCGCGCGGAGTGAGCTTCTCGGTGGCATGCCGGTCGTGCAGCACGAACCCCGGCAGGGATTGCGCGACCGGCTGATCCCAGTCGAGCTTGCCGGTCTCCACGACGCTGCCGAGCACGGCCGCAGTGAACGCCTTCGTGGCCGATCCGATCGCGAAGAGGGTGTCGCGCGTGACCGGCAGGTCCCGCTCGACGTCGCGGCGACCGAATCCAGCACAGAGCAGCACGCGATCGTCCTTGACGACGACGAGCCCGAGACCGGGGACCTGCCATTGCTCGATCGCCTTGGTGACGAAGGGCTCGAACGCGCCGAGCGAAGTGCCTGGCCGCGACTCCTGCGCCGAAGGCCGCAGACCGGGGAGCAGGCAGACGATCAGCACGACGACCGGATGGCGCATGGCGCCGCATTGTGGCCGGTCACTCCTTTGCGATTCCGGCGGCCTCCGGGGCCGCATGGCGCGCGAGCAGAGGCTTGACTCTCGAGGGCGCTTCCCCAAGATGACCCCGCCGATTGCAGCGCATCCGGTATCAACGCAACCGCAGCCAAGCCTCGTTCGGCCCGAATCTGGCGGCCGACGTCGGCCCAAGTCTATTTGATTTAGAGGCTTGTATCGTCAGTGCCCATGCCATCCGGCGGACCGGAAACAAGCCCTGCGCAGTCTCGGGGAAGCGGCTTCCGCGCATTTTTTCCTTGCCGGCCAGACCAAGGCGGAGCCCTCAGTCCGCGATTTCTTCACTTTTCGGAGAACTGAAAGCATGAACCAGAACCTCAAACTCGCCCTGGGTGGTGGCGGCTACTGCCTCTACGCGCCGACGCATCCGCGCTACCAGCACAGCCCGGGCTTCGTGGACGAGGTGCTGCTGTTCAACGCGCGGCTGAAGCCGCTGTTCGTGATCTCGGTGGTCGAGAATCGCGTTCCAGTGACGTTCCGCTGCACGAGCGTGCACGTGAAAGAGGGTGTGGCGGTCCTGGTCCACGAGGACGGCCGCGGACTCAAGATGACCGAGACCCGCTTCGTCACGACCGACGAGCGCTTCGTCTCCCAACTCGCGTTCGAGGTCGAAGGCAAGACCGAGCGGAGTTTCCATGTCGTGCAGTGGACCACGACCGACCTCGAGGGTGAGGCCCCGTCCTTGGAGGGCGATTCGTTCCGGGTCCGTCGCCAGCTCCAGACCCAGGACTATCCGCCGGTGCCGACCGAGATCCTGTGGAGCTCGCCCGACAGCAAGGGCGCGCGCTGCCTGCAGGCGTTCGTCAGCGAAGGCGGCAGCGACCGGCCCGACTTCGAGGAGACGCCGTGGTTCGAGATCGGTGAGTTCCCGGTGCCGAGAGCCAAGCGCGTGATGACCAAGCCGAGCCCGATCCTGCCGAACGCGAGGATCTACCTGGGCCTGTTCCGGCCCGTGCAGCTCAAGCCCGGCCAGAAGGCCGAGCACCGCTTCGAGGCGAACGTGCTGTTCCGGCAGAAGGGCATCAGCTACCGGCCGCGGCGTCCGGATCCGAAGGACGAGACCAGCTGGCATGCGTTCTTCGACAAGGCGCCGAAGTTCGTCAGCGAGGAGAAGCGCATCGAGAAGCTCGTGCGGCATCGGCTCGAGATGCTGCACCTGCTGCGCATCCCCAACGGTGCGATGCACCTGACGAGTCCGGCCGTGTGCGAGGGTGTCGGGGGCTTCCATCATCCGGTCGCCTTCTCGGCGCCGGCGATCCTGCGTGACGTGCGCTGGCTGAACGAGCCGACGTTGGGTCGCGGCATCCTGAAGGTGTTCTTCGAGAACCTGCGGCAGAACGGCATGGTGCCGGGCCGCATCTTCATGACCTCGCTGGCGGGCAGCGACTTCTACCATGCCGACTGGGGGGCCGGGTTCGCGGCGATGGACGCGGTGCACCCGGACAAGGCGACCAAGCGCGCGGTCATCATGGGGATGCAGCGCTATGTGAAGTTCCTCGCGAACATGCGCGACCCCGAGGGGTCCGGCCTGACCGACATCTGCAACCACTTCGAGTCCGGCCAGGAGCTGTCGCGCCGGTACACGAGCATCGACGAGAAGGCCGACAAGCAGCTCGACTTCGCGGAGTCGTTCCGGCTCAAGGGCATCGATGCGAGCGTGTTCCGCTACAAGCTCGTCAAGCACCTGATCGAGGTCGCCGACGAACTGCAGGAGAAGGCCATGGCGAACCGCTTCATCGCCGAGGCCGAAGTCATCCACGACACGATCAAGAAGCGCATGTGGGACGAGCGCGCCGGCCTGTTCATGGATCTCGATCCGGAGACCAGGCGGCGCACGGGCGTCAAGGCTGCGGTCGGTTTCTACCCGCTCGCGACCGACATCCCGACGCCGCAGATGGTCGAGAAGATGCTCGAGACGCTCGGCGACCGCAACGAGTTCTGGACCAAGTACCCGGTCCCGAGCATCGCGGCCAGCGATCCCTACTTCAACGCGGACGGACTCTGGAAGGGCACGCGGCGCGGGGCGCCGTGGAACGGCCGCGTCTGGCCGATGATCAACTCGCACATCCTCGAGGGACTGTGCCGCCATGCCGAGCGCGGCAACAAGCGCGCGCAGAAGCTCACCCAGGAGCTCTTCGACAAGACCGTGCAGGTGCTCTCGGGCGAGCTCGAGGGCCTTGCTGCGCCGCGCACGTTCGAACACTACAGCCCGAACACGGGCCTCCCGTGTCGCTATCGTGGCGTCGACCAATACCTGCATTCCTGGACGCTCGACAACGTGTTCCGCATCGCGTGCGGTTTCACGGTGCGTGGCGGCGAGGTGCAGCTCGACCCGGTCGTCGACCAGATGCCCGATTTCAAGTTGACGAACCTCGTGGTCGCGAACAAGCGCTACCAGATCGAGCGCAAGAACAGCAAGACCAAGGTGATCCA
>CAZSKV010000650.1:0-2792 GCA_964607495.1 uncultured candidatus Brocadiaceae bacterium | reverse complement strand
CACCCGGCAGCAGCGCGTCGTACTCGAAGCGGTCGGGCTGCTTCGGCCCCAGCACGACCTTGGTCACCGAGTCGGCGTCGAGGCGCACGGCGTCGGCCGGCGCCAGCCAGCGATTCTCGAGCAGCACGTACTCGTCGCTCGAGAGCGGCAGCTTGTAGAACACGTTGTGCCGCTGGCTGGATTCGAGCGCGACCGTGTCCCCCCACACCGGCACGCGGATGTCCATGCCGTCGCCGATGAAGTTGCGCTGGAACGGGTCGATGCTCGGCGGCATCAGGCCGATCGCGAAGATCTCGGTGTCGTCGGCCAGCAGCACGCGCGAACCGACCAGGTTGCCGCTGTCCATGAGCGTCCAGTAGCCGCACATGGGGTAGCCGTTGTCGACGTTGTACACGTCGAGGAAGCCGAACAGGTTGTGGCCGTTCTCGTGCGCGATGACGCCGTTGAGCGCGCCGAAGTAGCCGTCCTGGTTGATCGTCTCCGGCACGAACGCCGCGCGGTCGATCGGCCGGTCGAGGTTCCACTGCGCCGAGTCCGGGAAGATCACGCGCTCGGTGTCGCCGAGGAACACGGTGAAGGACGGAATGTCCTCCTTGGAGTCCTGGCGCACGTCCGACTGCAGGTCGCCCCCGGCGTGGATGATCATGAAGTTGTCGTAGGTTTCCCACGGGATGCGCTGGCCGCGCGCCGTGGACTGCGAGTCGGCGGCGAAGAAGAACCCGCGGAACATGTCCACCGCCGCGCGGTAGACCTCGGGGCCGAACTTCCAGGGCCCCAGGTCGGCCATGTCGGTGTAGTGGTAGGCGCTGTCCTCCTCCGCCGGCCACACGTCGATCTTGACGACCACGCGGCCGTACGACTGCACGTCGTAGTAGCGCTCGAGCGCGCGGGCGTGCGCGCGGTAGAACGCGCCGTTGTGCGGGGCGCGATCGATCGGCGGCAGCAGCGTGTCGGGACCGCTCAGGTCGAACTTGCCGTCGCCGGTCGAGGCGCTGCCGCCACGGTCGGTGAGGAAGTCGATGCGCAGGAACGCCATCCGGATCGTGTCCGGCGGGCTGAGCGCGGCGCCGCGCACGGCGGCGGGCGTGGCGCCCCCGCGCGAGCCGCGCCAGTCGGCGCGCTTCCAGGCGCGCGGCGTGAAGTCGATGCCGCGGTCGAGCGGCATGACGGCCTTCTGCAGCTGCAGGCCGTCGCGCTGGCGCGCCAGCCGCTTCGCGATCGCCTCGCGCTCGGCCGCGTGCATCGGCGCCCGGTGGTTCGCGATCCCGCGGCCGGCCGCGGCGGTGATCGCCTCGGGCGTGGTCACGGGCCGGACCGTCAGCTCGGCGGCATGCAACACAGCCGCACCGGACACGAGTCCCAGTGCGGCTGTGAAGGTGAGGCGGGCAACGGCGCGGAAGACGAGCATGGAGACGCGCACGCGCGGGTTAGAAGCGATAGCCCAGCGTGATCTTGTTGACGTTGGGCAGGCCCGAGTCCTTCGCCTGCGGGATGCTCGCGTAGTCGAGGCTCAGCCCCTTCCACTCGATGCCGAGGCCGTAGGTCAGGTCCTGGATGTCGCCGAGCGGATCGTCGTAGTAGCCGACGCGGCCCGCGATCTTGTCCGTGTACTTGAGCTCCACGCCGCCGTTGTACGTGCGGAACTTGTTGGTCACCAGCGACTGGTTGAAGTCGCCGACCACGAGCACGCGGAACTCCTTGCTCGCGGTGGCCTCCCACGCGGCGCCGAGGCGCAGGTTGCGCGACAGCGGGCTCTTCTCGTCCTCGTTGAGGAACGTCACGCTCGGCCCGATGTTCTGCACGTTCACGCCCAGGTTGAGCTTGGCCGCCGGAATGCGGTACAGGCCGGCGACGTCGACCGCGAAGGTCTGGCCGACGCCGTTGTTCTTCTCGGGCGCCAGCTGGATGCGGATGTACTTGAGCGCGGCGCCGACCGAGAAGTCGGGCAGCAGCTTGGTGCCGTAGTACAGGGCCGGCGAGACCTCGTTCGAGGTGAACTGGCCGATGACGTTGCCGCTGCCATCGGTCTCGTCGCTGGTGCCGTACGTCAGGAACACGAGCCCGACGCCGAACGCGCCCCAGCCTTCGAGCGGGCGCACGTAGGTCGCGTAGTTGTAGCTCACGTCGTTGGCCAGGCCGGGCACGAGCTGCGCGTAGGTGATCTCGACGGCCGACCGGTTCACGAAACCGAGACCGGCGGGGTTCCACCACGTCACTCCCGTGGCGTCCTCCGCCAGGGCGACACCCGTGGCGCCCAGGCCGTTCTGGCGGGCGCCGGGCTGGATGTCGAGCGACCGGCCCGTGCCCTGGGCCAGGGCGGTGCCGGCGGAGATCAGTGTGAGCAAACCGACCACGACGAGGGTGGCAGTCAAACGCATGAAGTACTCCTCTAGAAGATCGCGAGTCCCGCTGGGCGGGATAGAAGGCTCGGGATACTACACCGGACCCCCGGGCCCGGTTCCAGTCGAGTTCCCTTCCACGCGACCGTGGGGCGTTTGGGGCGGATGCCCCGGGATCAGCGGTTCAGGATGACGAAACGGCCCTGGGTGACGGCTTTCTGGCCGGGATTGCTGTCTCCATCGGCCTCACGGCCGTACACGAACACCTTGAACAGGTAGGTGCCGTTGGCGAGGGGGTCCCCCTCGGCGTCGCGGCCGTCCCACGGGACCTGGACCTGCCCGATCCCGGCCGGGACCCGGAACTGCCGGACCAGGCGGCCGCTGATCGTGTAGACCCGCAGGAGGGTGTTGACCGAGTCCCCCGGAGCGTCGATCACGAACGTCCCGCCCGCC
>CAZSKV010000649.1:0-3512 GCA_964607495.1 uncultured candidatus Brocadiaceae bacterium | reverse complement strand
TGCTGGCCCGGGCCGCGGCCACGGCCGCGGCCCCGGTCCCCCGGCTGAGACCGCGAGCTGGGGAGGAAGAACCCTAACGCCGCGGCCGCCAACGCCGCGCCCAGTCGGCGACCGTGCCAGCGAGCCCGAGTCCGGGTTCGAGCGCACGCGCGGCCCGGGCCACACCGAAGCCGTCGACGAAGAGCAGCCAGGGCTGGTCGGCAGGCAGGTCCGTGCGGGCGTGCCGGATCACCTCGCCGGGAATGCCGAGTTGCCGCAGTTGGCCGAGGATTCCGGTCCTGACCTTGGCGTCGGCGACCGCCGGCACCGCCACCACGAAGCGCTGCGGAAAGCGCTCGGGATCACGGATCGGCTTCGCGATCGGGCCCACGAGCGCCGCGAAGAAGTCTACGACCGCTTCTGCATCCGGCTGCTGCGGGATCAGCAGCAGCAGCGTGCCTGGGGCCGCGACCGCCAGGCCTTCGACCCGGCGCCCGAGGCAGGCCGGAATCTCCGGTCCGCCCGCTGCCGCGAGGTCGAGGCCGACCGCCCGCAGATCGGCGGCCAGCGTTCGTTGCACCCGTGGCGTCTGCAGGCGGACCGCACCCTGCCCCATCGCGACGCCGATCGCCCCGGCGATCGCCGACCCGTCCGGGGTCGCGTAACGGAGCACCGGCTGCTGGTCGACGAACACCACCAGCGTCGCGCCAACGACCTCGATCGCCAATTCGAACGAGTGGACCGGCACGGCGAAGCGATGCTCCGCGCTGGTCGCCGCACCCGGCAGGTGGCCCTCGCGGCCCCACTGCCCGGCGACTGAGAGCTGCACGCGGTCGGTCTTGTTCTGGTCCTCTTTCTTGCCGACGGCGTAGAGGAAGTCGCCGGCGGAGAAGTGCACGCGCACATTGCGGTCCCGCCGCTCGTCGCCGAGCACGAAGCAGCCGCTCGCGAACGAGGTCGTGAAGTGCAGACGCGTGCTCAGGCGGTAGGCGCCGGAGAAGCGCTCCTTGCTGCGCACGAACGCCTGCCGTTGGTGCGCGGCCCGGTCCAGCAGTCCGGTGGCATCCTTGGGCCGCTCGCGCCCGACGTGCAGGTCGCCTTGCGGGGTCTCGAACCAGAGCCCCGGGTGGCGGCGCTCCTCGTAACCGGTCAGGCCATCCTCGACCAACCCGAAGCCGGCGAGCGGCATCTCGGGAGCCGTCCAGGGAGCTGGGGCTCCGGTGGCCGCGCCGAGCCGTCGCGCCAACTCGTGCACTTCGGCGCGCAAGGCCGCAGCTGCGCCCGGTCTGCCCTGCTGCTGCTCGGCGTCAGCCATCCCGCTGCCGAGCTCCAACAGCGCGTGCGTCTTCGGCAGCAGGGCCGGGAGCGGGGATGCGGGCAGCGGCGACGCGCCGGGGAAGCGCTGCGCGGTCTCGACCCGCAACGCGAACGCAGCCGCAGGGCGTCCGAGTTCACCCAGCAGCCGGGCCAGGTGTTCGCGATCGGACGCCGGCAGGGCATCGGTCTCGCGGGCCCACAGGAACGCGGCAGCGGCCGCCTCGCGTCTGCCGAGCTCGGCCAGGAGCCGCGCGGCATGCGCCGCGTGCTGCTGGCCGAAGTGCGGTTCTGCACGGTTGCGCGCCCAGGTCCAGGTCGGTTCGTCGGTCACGAGCCCGCCCCCTTCGACCTTGGGGAACCCGAGCACGTACCCTTCCATCCACGCCACGTGCTGGCCCCAGCACTTCTGGTAGCCGCCCTCGAGGAAACGGTGGAACCCGGCCGCGAACTCGGCGAGGTCCTTCGGCCGGCCCTGCTTGCCATCGGCGAACCAGGTGAGGAAGTGGGCCAGCGGATCCTTCTGTCCGGCGCGCAGCTTCTCGAGCCAGCGCCGCAGCTGCTCCGCGAAGAGCGGCGCTCTGCCCTCCTCCCACATCGCGAGGTAGCACCAGAGCGCATAGCCCGCCGTGTAGTTGTCGCGGTAGTCGGCCAGCTTGCCGCGGATCAGCTTCTCGAGGTTGGCGACCCCGCCGTAGCCCTTCACGAATGCGGCCTGCAGCGTGCCGGCGTCGAGTCTGCGCGGCGTGAACTGCGCTTCGTCCGTGTTCGCGTAGGCCTGCGCGGTCCACACTGCGCGCCCTTCGGCCGCCCACGCGGGCAGGAACGGCACGAGCGCCCCATCGAAACGATGCGTGAGCTCGTGCACGAGCGTGCGGCCGAGCCCGGGGATCGTCCCCCACTGGAACACCACATGCGTCAGCGGACCCGACTGGAAGCCGCCGGCCCACCAGAACGGCGCACCTTCGGCTTCGAGATCGTCGTGCTCGGGCACGACGCGCACGAAACCCTGCTGCTCGAGGAAAGGGTCCTTGCCGTACCACGCGGCGAGGCGCGCATGGTGCTTCTCGATCGACTTCGCGACCCCGAGCAGGGTCTCGAAGCCACAGATGGTCTCGATCCGGTAGCGCCCGTTCGGCGACACCGCCTGCGCCGGATGACTCCAGTGCGCATGGGTCCGCGTGAACTGCTGCCGTTCCTCCGCGGACAGCTGTTCGAGCTCGGCCACGGTCCGCGGCGGCCCGAGCTGCGTCTGCACGCGCTGCCGCGCGCGTTCGCGGCCGCTGCGGCCGGCCGCGGCGTAGTCCTCGAGATCCGGTGGCGGCGGGCCCTCGAGGTCGTCGAAGCCAGCCTGGGCGGCGAGGCCGGTCAGGCAGCGGGCGGCGCGCAGCGCCGTGTCGAGCGGGTCGGGACCGGTGCGCGGCGGCTTGCCGTCCGGCCGGGACTCCACCGGCGCGATCAGGGCCCGCTCCATCGCCAGCTTGAGCTCCTGCAGCACGAGCCGTAGGTCGGGATCCAGGCGCTTCCTGGCCTCCTGCAGGGCCGGCGCCGCGCTGCTCCACGCGCCCGGCATGTCCCGGCCGAGCAGGAATGCGAGCTCCTGCGCCAGGTCTGCGAGCACGGGCGTGCCGAGATTGCTGCCACTGCCCGGCTTCAGGCCCTGGGCGAACTTCGTGAGCTCGCCGATCGCGGCGGCCTTGGCACTGGCGAGCGCCAGCGCCTGGTCGCCCGCGGCGCCCAGCAGCGCCTTGTCGGCCTTGTCGACCTTGTCGAGACGCAACACCCGGGCGAGGGCATGGCAGGCCAGGGCGCGCGCTGCCGGATCCGCGGTGGCCTCGACCTGCAACCGCAGCAGCTCGGGCGCGAATGGTGCATGCGCGAGCGCGGCGCGCAGATGGCCCAGTGCCTCCTCCCGCGCGCCGCGCGCCAGCGCCGCACGCGCCAGGTGCTCGGCCTGCCCGGCAGGCGAATCCGCCCCGGGCGGCGCCAGGGTCCAGGGTTCGGGCACCGGCGCCTGCGCCGCGAGCAGGACCGCGAGGTGATCCGTCTCGGCAGCAACAAGGCCCGGAAGGTCGACGTGCGCGTGCTCGCGGCCACCAACGCGGACCTGCAGCAGAAGGTCAAGTCGGGCCAGTTCCGCGAGGATCTCTACTTCCGCCTCAAGGTGGTCACGATCGAGTTGCCGCCGCTGCGCGAGCGCAGGAGCGACATCAAGCTCC
>CAZSKV010000648.1:0-1743 GCA_964607495.1 uncultured candidatus Brocadiaceae bacterium | reverse complement strand
CCGGTCGAGGGCGATCCGCTCGAGAGCGGCATGCTGCTCGCGCAGAACGGCAAGATCCAGGCGATCGGCAAGGATCTCGAGATCCCGGCCGGAGCCCTGGTCGTCGATGCCCGCGGCGGCACGCTGACCCCGGGCCTCGTGTCGGCCTTCTTCCGGCTCGGCGGCGGACCCCGCCAACCGGCGCAGAGCCCGGGTGGCCAACGCGGCCGCCGCGGCCAGATGCCGCAGATGCCGCCACCGGGTGACGGTGGTGCGCTCGCCAACAAGGCGGCGACGAAGGTGGCGCCGACGATCTACGTGCGGCAGCCGGTGTTCGGCGAACTGCTGGCCCAGGGCGTCACGACCCTCGCGCTCGCGCCGAGCGGCGCCGGTTTCTCCGGACAGGCAGCGCTGCTCGATCCAGCCGGCAAGACCCTCGACACGCTGGTCACTGCCGACTCCGCCTACCAGCTGATCGCGCCGCAGAACAACTCGCGCAGCAAGGAGCTCGCGAAGACCGAACTCGACAAGGCCAAGAAGTTCCTGGAGGACAAGAGCCGGCCCGCGCCCGCGAGCCAGCCGAGCACCCAGGCCGCGCCGCCCCCCGCGAGCCAACCGGTGACCGCGCCGAGCGGAGCCCCCACGACGGCGCCGGCACCCGCCGGCCAGCCGCCGGCCCAGCCGGACAAGAACGTCGAGGCGCTGGCGGAGATGCTCAGCGGCAGGCAGCGCGCGTTCGTCGAGCTGAACTCGGCGACCGACGTGTCGCACTTCCTCGACGGCCTCGCCGGGCATCGTTTCCCCTGCGTCGTCGTCGCCGCGCGGCCCTCGGGCAACGAGGGTCCGCTCGAACTGGCGGTTGCACAGCTCAAGGAACTCAAGGCCCCCGTGCTGCTCCCGCCGAGCCTCATGACGGTGCCGCTGACCCGCGACCTCGTGAACCCTGCCGCCCGGCTCGCCGCGGCCGGACTCGAGGTCGGGTTCCTGGTCGGTGACTCGCGCGACCAGGTGCGCAGCCTCTTCTTCCGCCTGACCGAGCTCGTGCGCACCGGACTCACCGAACGCCAGGCGCTCGCCGGCGTCACGCTGGTGCCGTCAAAGATGCTCGGTATCGAGGCGCGCAAGGGCTCGCTGAAGCTCGGCAAGGATGCTGACGTCGTGCTCTGGAGCGGCGACCCCTTCGATCCGGCCAGCCGGCTGGTGAAGGTCTGGCACGCCGGGATCGAAGTGGTGAAGGAGACCAAGGAATGATCCGCAAGATCCTGCTCGTGTCCTGCTGCGTCCTGCTGCTCGCCGACGCGGCTTCTGCCCAGCGCCGCCGCGGCCAGGGCCCGCGCCCGATGGGGAACGCGCCGGCCGAACCGGCTGCGGTCGAGGCGCCAGTCGCGCTCGATCGGTCGCGGGTGCAGCGCTGGCTCGTGATCCGTGGCGCCGACGTCTACCTCGGCACCGGCAACCTCCTGCGCCGCGCGTCCGTGCTGGTCGGCGACGACAAGATCTACGCTGTCGGGCACAACCTCGAGATCCCGGAGAAGGCCGAGCAGATCGACGCCACCGGCAAGGTCGTCGCCCCCGGATTCGTCGCCGTGCGCTGCAGCGGTCTCGGCGCGCCCGGGTCGGCGCCGGGCAAGGTCGCGGACTCGGTCAATCCCTACGACCCCATGATGAAGGCCGGCCTCGCCGCGGGGATCACCTCGTTCCTCCTGACCCTGGAGTCGGGGTCCGCGATGCCGGACGGCAAGACGGCCCTGATCAAGCTCGCCT
>CAZSKV010000647.1:0-2333 GCA_964607495.1 uncultured candidatus Brocadiaceae bacterium | reverse complement strand
CCGCACTCCCGCCCGGTCGCACACCGCCGTGTGACGACGGGGCGGTGCGCGCGTCTAACCTCTTGACCCCGAACGACTCCGCAACCTACCTTGGGACTCCAATGCGCCTGCCCCCCGCTCGGATGCGACGGGTAGTTCTGCCCGCGATCATGTTGGCCTGCGCTCTCGCGGGCCCGGCGTCGGCCATCCCCTTCATCGGGGGAGGCGGAGGCAAGGTCACCGTCACCCTGGTCGGCCTGCCCGAGTGCAACAACTGCGGCACGGGCTCGCCGTCCGCCCTCAAGGTGCGCATGTTCGCGGTCGCCGACTCCACCGCGATCCGCACGGTGCTCAACAACAAGACCCTCTCGTGGTCCAAGCAGCTCGACGCGGCCGCCGCCAACATGCTGGGCAAGCCGGTCGAGGAGTTCGTCGGTCCGGGCGCCACCAAGACGGTGGTCGTGCCGCGCGACCCGAAGGCGACCGCGATCGTGATCCAGGGCAACTTCTGCAAGAAGACCGGCGCGGCGTGGTACGTCGTGCACCCGGCGAAGAAGAAGCAGGTCAAGCTCGAGGCAGGCGCGACGGGATTCCAGCTCACCGCGAGGAAGTAAGTCCATGGCCGAGCCCACGAAGGACGCGAACGCACAGGGATTGGGCGTCGTCTGGCAGGAAGGCATGCTGCTCTCACCGCAGCACTTCCAGCAGATGGAACGGGCGCACCACCTGCGACTCACCCAGCGGTTCCGCTTCAGCGAGCCGTTCGGCTACGGGCTCCGCTCGTTCACGCTGGACGAGCAGGCGCTGCTGCACGGCCGCTTCAGCCTGATCCGCGCCGCGGGCGTGTTCCCCGACGGCACCTCGTTCGACACCGAGGCCGGCGATCCGCTGCCGGTGCCGCGCGACGTCTCCAAGTGGTTCGACGGCCAGCACGACCGGCTCACCATCTCGCTCGGCCTGCCGCTGCAGCGCCCGCAGCAGGCGCTCGCCGCGCCGACGGCGGGCGACACGATCCCCGGCCCGCGCTACACGATCCAGAACGCGGTGCTCGCGGACGACCTCGTCGAGGGCGTCGACCGCGAGCTAGCGCTCGCGAAGCGCAACCTGGTGCTGCTGCTGCCCGACGAGGCGCTCTCGCAGCACGACGTGCTGCCGCTCGGCGAGGTGATCCGCACCACGACCGGCTTCGCCATGCGCGAGCCGTTCGGCGGCGCCGCCGACCCCTACATTCCGCCGGTCGTCGCGCTCGAGGGCTCGCGCTCGCTACACGCGCAGGTGCGGCGCATGCTCAACCTGCTGCTCGACCGCAGCCGCGAGCTGAGCGAGCTGCGCACCAACCGTGGCGGCGTCGCCGAGTTCGGGCGCAGCGACACGGCCAACTTCTGGCAGCTGCACAGCGTCAACACGTACGTGCCGCTGCTGCGCCACTACGTGGACAACCCGCGCGTCCATCCCGAGCCGGTGTTCCTCGCGCTCACGACGCTCGCGGGCGAGCTGTGCACGTTCAACACCAAGATCTCCGCGCGCGAGCTGCCGGTGTACGAGCACGGCGCGCTGGGCACCTGCTTCGGCCAGCTCTGCCGCACGCTCGAGGAGCTGCTGCAGGAGAACATCCCGACGCGCGGCAAGCGCGTCGAGCTGATCGCCAAGCCGGGCCCGATCCACGTCGGCGCGCTGGCCGAGCCCAAGCTGCTCGAAGCGCGCGCGCGGTTGTTCCTCGGCGTCTCGCATCCCGAGATGGACCGCCAGCAGGTGATCGCCTCGTTCGCGCTCCGCGCGGTCGTGGCGTCCGAACGGACGGTGCTCGGCCTGATGGCCGCGGCGCTGCCCGGCCTCAAGCTGATGCCCCCGGCCCCGGTGCCGGCGGGCACGCCCAACCACAACTCGTACGACTACTTCGAACTCGATCGCCAGCACGACCTGTGGCGCGACATCGCGGCCGCCCGTGACGTCGCCGTCTACCTGCCGCCCGAGTTCGCCAGCGCGAAGCTCGATCTCGTCGGCATCTGGGAGTAGCCGTGTTCGGAAACCGTGGTCCCAAGCGCCGCGGCCCCAAGCCGCGGGCGACGAAGTCGCAATTCGAAGCCGACGCCTCGCCGGGCATCCTCGAGACCGTGATCGGCATGGCCGCGGTCAAGCGGCCCGCCGCGACGGGCGCGGCCGGCCGCCTCGACCTGCGTCCGCGGCTCGTCGACCTGGCGGTCGACCTGCTGGCGTTGCTGCACGCGGCGTTCGGGCCGGCGGCCGCGATCGACCCGGCGCGCCTGCGCGAGCGCTGGCTGGCGCTGCGCGCGGGCTTCGAGAGCGCGGCGCGCGAGCACGGCCACCGCGACGCCGACATCAAGGCGAGCGTG
>CAZSKV010000646.1:0-2678 GCA_964607495.1 uncultured candidatus Brocadiaceae bacterium | reverse complement strand
CCGCGAACGCCAGGATGCCCAGGCAGATCCCGAAGGTCAGCAACTGGTCCGCCAGGTGGTCGACGAGGCCCAGGGCCTGCAGCAGGAAGCCCATCGTCAGGAACAGGAAGCCGATCACGACCTGCATCTTGTTGAGGGCGTAGTCGCGGATCGGCTCGAGGCTCCCGACCCCCACCCCGAAGAACTCTTCGACGACCTTCCGGCGGCGCCGGAAGATGATCGAATTGGCGAGGAAGAAGACGCCAACCAGATTGCAGGTCAGGCCGATGACGGCCAGTTCGGGTGATCCCATGGGTTCTTGGCTTGTGGATCGCCCAACCTGACCCTCGACGAGGCAGGCCGGCCGACCGCGGGCACCACGTGCCGCCCAGAGTCTAGGCGGCCGGGGGGGATGGCGCCAAGGCATGGCATGGAAAGTCGAGGCTCCGGGGGTACAAGGGCCGCCCGCCAAGCCCCGGCGCGACCGGGCCTACCGCGATGGACCGCGCGACCCTCGAGACCTTGCAGAACCTGGCCAAGCTGACCCTCCCCCCCGGGCGGCACGAGGCGATGATCGGGCAACTCGGCGCCATCCTGGCCCACTTCGATACCCTCGCCCAGCTGCCGGCGCAGGCCCTCGCGGCAGCGGCGCCCCCAGCCGCAGAAGCCCTGCGGCTGCGGCCGGATGAGCCTGGCACCCCGATGGGGCCGGAGGCGGTGCTCGCCAACGCCGAGAGGACCCAGGGCGGCGGGTTCCTGGTGCCCCGGGTCATCGAGTGATGCCAGCCCCCCTGCCGACCGCGACCGCCCTGGCGGCGGCCATCGCTGCCGGCGAGGTGCGGGCCGCGGACGCAGTCGCCAGCTCCCTCGCCACGATCCGGAGCCAGGACCCGGACCTGCATGCCTTCGTCGAGGTCTGGGAGGACGAGGCCCTCGCGCTGGCCGCGGCCGTGGATCGCGACCGGGCACGCGGTGTGCCCCTGCCGCCTCTGGCCGGGGTCCCCTTCGCCTGCAAGGACATGTTTGCCTACGCGGGCCACCTCCTGACCTGCGGCTCGCGCATCCTGGCCGGCTACCGCTCCCCGTACACCGCCACCGTCGTCGAACGGCTGCTGCGCGCGGGCGCGATCCCGCTCGGCCGGACCAACACCGACGAATTCGGCATGGGGTCCTCGACCGAGCACTCGTGCTACGGGCCCACGCGCAACCCGGTCGCACGGGACCGCACCCCGGGGGGCAGCAGCGGTGGTTCCGCCGCCGCGGTCGCCGCGGGCATGTGCCCGCTGGCCCTCGGTTCCGACACGGGCGGTTCGGTCCGCCAACCGGCGGCGTTCTGCGGCGTGCTCGGGCTCAAGCCGACCTACGGCCGGATCTCGCGCTACGGCCTCGTCGCGTTCGCGAGCAGCCTCGACACGGTCGGCCTCTTCGCGCGGGCGCCCGAGGATCTGGCGCTGATGCTCGCGCTCGTCGCCGGCGAAGACCCCGCCGACCCGACCTCGCTCGCCGCCGCGCCACCCCCGGCGCAACTGGCACCATCGCCGTGGCGCGGCCTGCGCGTGGGCGTGCCGCGCGAGGCCTTCGCCGCGGGCCTCGATCCACAGGTCGCGGCCTGCACGCGTGCGGCCCTGCAAGCCGTCGCGCAACGGGGTGCCGAGCTCGTGGACCTCTCCCTGCCCCACCACGCCGCGGCGGTCGCGACCTACTACATCCTCTGCACGAGCGAGGCCAGCTCGAACCTCGCGCGCTACGACGGCGTGCGCTACGGCGCGCGGGTCGCCGGCAACGATCTCGAGGCGACCTACCGTGCGACCCGCAGCGCGGGCTTCGGGCCCGAAGTGCAGCGGCGCATCCTGCTCGGCACCTTCGCGCTGCAGAGCGGCTACTACGCGGCCTACTACGGCCGCGCGCAGCAGGCCCGCGCCCTCGTGCGCCAGGACTACCTGCGCGCCCTCGCCTCTTGCGACGTGCTGGCGATGCCGACGACGCCGCAGCCCGCGTTCCGTCTCGGCGATCGCGTGGCCGATCCGCTCGCGATGTATCTGGGCGACACGCTGACCGTCGGCGCGAACCTGGCCGGCGTGCCGGCGCTGTCGCTGCCCTGCGGCGCGACGCGGGAGGGCCTGCCGGTCGGCCTGCAGCTGCTCGGCAAGCCGTTGGCCGAGGCACACCTGCTCGGCATCGCCGCTGCCTGGCTGCAGGGCCAGGAGGTCCACGCATGAACGACCTCCTGGGCGGCTACGAGACCGTGATCGGGCTCGAGGTGCACGTGCAGCTCGCGACCAGGAGCAAGCTCTTCTCGGCGGCCCCGGTCGGCCATGGCGGCGAGCCGAACACCCGCGTCGTGGCGATCGATCTGGGTCTGCCCGGCGTGCTGCCGGCGCCCAACGCAGCCGCGATCCGACTCGCGGTGCAGGCCGCGCTCGCACTCGAAGGCGAGGTGCAGGCCACGAGCCGGTTCGCCCGCAAGCACTACTTCTACCCCGACCTGCCGAAGGGCTACCAGATCAGCCAGTACGAGGCGCCCTTCTGCCGCGGCGGCCGCGTGCCGCTCGGCGACGGCCGCTTCGCGGCGCTCGAACGCATCCATCTCGAAGAGGACGCCGGCAAGCTGCAGCACACGCCGCAGGGATCGCTCGTCGACTACAACCGTGCCGGCGTGCCCCTGATCGAGATCGTCGGCCAACCTGACCTGCGCACCC
>CAZSKV010000645.1:0-9394 GCA_964607495.1 uncultured candidatus Brocadiaceae bacterium | reverse complement strand
TGCGACAGCGCCGCGATGTCGCCACTGGCGATGCGCTTGCGTTCGGCCAGCCGCGCGCACGCATCGGGGTGGCGGGCCTGGAAGGCGGCCCATGCCTCGGCCGCACCCGTGGCGACCACCTTGCCGTCTTCGATCAGCGCCGTCGGTTCGCCGTAGAAGCGACCCCAGGCCTCTCGTTCGAACACCACCGCCCATTGCGGCCGCTGCACTGCCTTGATGGCGAAATCAGCGACCCACTGGAAGTGCGTCTGCGTCAGTTCGAAGTTGCCGGTGCGCAGCAGCTGGCGCGTGGACTTGCCGTCGGTCGCCTGCAGCCGCTGCCGCATTTCGGCCGCCTGCTCGGGCGGCAACGCCGCCAGCGCTTCGGGTCCGGGGGCGTAGGTGTCGGTGCGCGTGACTTCGCCGACCACCTTCTGGCCGTCGAGCCGCTGCACCTCGAGCACCGGCTGCGGCCAGAAGGTGCCGCCGCCCTGGTAGACGACGAGGCCGAGCAGCGAAAGGACCATGACGACGCACACCAGCAGCGCCCCGGCACACAGCCACAGCATGCCTTCGCCGCGAGCGCGTGCGGAGTGCGCCGGATCGGCGGCGCGGCGCAGCCGGGGGCCGGACGGCGGCCTCGCCGGCGCGCGGTGTGGTTGCGATTGCGGCAGCGCACTCACAGCTGGTAGGCCCTCTTGCGGAAGCGCTGGCGCACCAGTTCCGCGACGGTGTTGAGCAGGAAGGTCAGCAGGAACAGCACGAACGCGGCGAGGTAGAGCATGCGGTAGTGCGTGCTGTCGCGCACCGCCTCGGGCAACTCGACGGCGATGTTCGCCGACAGCGTGCGGAAGCCGTTGAACGGGTTGAGATCGAGCACCGGCGTGTTGCCGGCCGCCATCAACACGATCATGGTTTCGCCGATGGCGCGGCCGAGGCCGACCATGACGGCGCTGAAGATGCCGCTCATCGCCGTCGGCAGGATGATGCGCACGGCGGTCTGCCACGGCGTGGCGCCAGCCCCCAGCGACGCCGCGCGCAGATGTTCGGGCACTGCCGTCAGCGCGTCTTCGGCGATGGTGTAGATGATCGGGATCACGGCAAAACCCATGGCGAGACCGACGATCAGGGCGTTGCGCTGCACGTAGGTGCCGACGAGGCCCGGCTGGCCGGCAGTGCCGCGCAGATCGAAGCCGGACCAGGAGAGCAGCAACGCCACGCCCAGGCCGAGGCCGACCGACGCGGCGAGTCCGGTGCCGAGGCGCAGGCAACCCGACCACGGCCCGCGGCGCAGACCACGCCACGAACCGAGCCCCAGCACCGACAAGGTCGCGGTGAGCGGCAGCAGCAACAGGAACCAGCCGCCGAACGGGGTGCCGCGCCGCGCGTCGCCGGCGCCGTACTGCTCGGCCGCCAGCCACTGCTTCAGGTCGCCGTCGAACAGGATGTGCTCGAGCCAGGGCCCGAGCCAGCACAACGACACATGGACGCCGAGCGGCAGCAGGATGGCGATGCCGGCAAGGCGCCAGCGGTCGGCGAAGGCCACCCAGCGCGGCGGCAGCGCGAAGAACAACTGCGCGCCCAGCAACCACACCAACGGTACGCCGATCGCCAGCGACAGCACCGGCAGCAGCGACGCCTCGATCCACGGCGCGAACACCAGTGCGGCCAGGAACCCGAGCACGACGCTCGGCAGGCTGGCCATCGTCTCCAGCAGCGGCTTCACCTTGGCGCGCAGCCGCGGCCGCAGGAACTCGCTGGTGTAGATCGCCGCCAGCAAGGCCAGCGGCACGCCGAGCAGCAGGCAGTACAGCGTCGCCTTCAAGGTGCCGAACACCAGCGGCCACATCCCGTACTTCGGTTCGAAGTCGTCGGTGCCGCCGGTCGACTGCCAGGTCAGCTCGGGACCTTGGGCATCCTCGTACCAGATCGGTCGGAACAGGCCGCGGAACGTGGCTTCGGGGTGCGGGTCGTCGATCGAGAGCCCAGTCAGACCGGCAGGACCGGCCACGAGTGCGCCATCGGCCTTCGGTCCGTAGGCGAGCGCGGTGCAGCCGCCTGCGAGCAGGTGCGCGCGATGCCGGATCTCGCCGGTGGTGGCGTAGTAGACGCCGAGCTCGCCTCGTGCCGTCGCCGCGACGAAGCCCTTGTGCCGCTGGGAGGCCGCGAGCCCGGTGATCGCGCCCTGCAGCGGCGGGAATTCGTGGATGCGTTGCAGATGGAACAGATCCTGATCGCCCTGGCGGACCGCGAACCAGGCCGAGAGCGAGCCGTCCGCCCTGCCGAGCACGAGCGTGCGGTCGCCGAGCAGCAGCCCGAGGCGCGTGATCGCCGCGGCGCCGGTCGGAATGACCTGCGGCGAGGCCGTGCCGGCGGCGAGCTTTGGCCACCAGTGGAGGTTGCCGTCGGCGGTGCCGGCATAGAGGTTCTGGCCACTCGCGTCGATCGCCAGCGCCGTGAACGGGCTGTTGGCCGGCAGGACACGTTCCGCGCGCCCCTGCTCGATCTCACCGCTGAACTCGTTCTTGTGCGTGGACGTCAGGACCACCGCGACCGTGCCGTCCGCGAGCTGGGCAGCGATCTTGGTGCCGGAGTCGTCGGCGCGCAGCGTGAACACGCGCAATGGCCGCTGCGCCGCGTCGACCTGCACCGGTTCGGCCACGACGAAGCGAGGCGTCAGCGTGCGCGTGCTGCCGTCGAAGCCGAGCCCCCAGTCGATCTGCGCGCTGTGCACCCGCCCGGCGGTGTCGGCAGCCGCGATCCAGAGTCCGTCCGGGGTCGCGAGCGCGGACGCACACTGCGTGACTGCAGGCAGCAGGCGCTGGCTCGCGACGTCGGCGCCGTCGGCCAGACGTTGCACGTGGAGCACGCCGTCGCCGAGCAGCATCGCGGCATGCGTGCGGTAGGGATCGGTCTGCAGCGCCAACGGGGCCTCCGGCACTCGCGTCGGCGGCGCGGCCCGGAACTCCCCCGAGCCGAAGAGGGGGGCCACCTCGACCACGAGGAACCAGAAGATCCCGAGGATGCAGGCGATGATCAGCAGGCCGCCGCCGTGTACGCAGTGCCGGGCCAGGCGATCACGCCAGACCCGGCCGCGGCTCGTGCGGTGCTGGCCGGAGCCCAACCCTCAGCCCTTCGAGTGGCCGGCGTCGGTGGCCTTGGGCTTGGCGGAGAGCTTGGCCTGCTCCTCGGTGACGTGCTTGGAGCGCAATGGCAGGTAGCCGTCCTTGATGACGATCTGCTGGCCCTCGGCCGAGAGCACGAAGTTCAGGAACTCGGCGACCAGCGGGTCGAGCGTCTTGCCCGGCGCCTTGTTCACGTAGATGTAGAGGTAGCGCGCGAGGGGGTACTTGCCGGCGTAGACGATGTCCTCCTCGACGCCGTAGTAGGCATCGCCGGCCTTCTTCGCGAGCTGCAGCGGCCGCACGCCGGAGGTGCGGTAGCCGATCCCGCTGTAACCGATCCCGTGCAGGTCCTCGGTGATGGATTGCACGACCGCCGCCGAGCCAGGCTGTTCCTTCACCGTGTCCTTGAAGTCACCCTTGTAGAGCGCGTGCTCCTTGAAGTAGCCGTAGGTGCCGGAGGCCGAGTTGCGGCCATAGAGCCGGATCGGCTTCCCGGCCCACTCGCCGGCGAGACCGAGCGTGCCCCACTCGATCACGTCCTGCGCGAGGCCGCCCTTGCGCGCCTTCGAGAAGATCGCATCGACCTCGGGGAGCGTGAGCTTTTGCAGCGGGTTGTCCTTGTGCACGTAGACTGCGAGCGCGTCGACTGCGACCCGGACCTGCGTGGGCTTGTAGCCGAACTTCTTCTCGAACTCGTCGATCTCCTGGTTCTTCATCTCCCGGCTCATCGGGCCGAGCTGCGCCGTGCCGGCGATCAGGGCGGGCGGCGCGGTGGCCGAGCCCTTGCCCTCGACCTGCAGCTTCGCGCTGGGGTAGAACTTGACGAATCCCTCGGTCCACAACGTCATCAGGTTGTTCAGCGTGTCGGAGCCGATGGAGTTGAGATTGCCGGCCACACCCGAGGTGCGCGCATAAGCCGGGATCTTGGGGTCGACCTGGACGGCCTTGGGGCCGTCCTGGGCGATGCCGGCGGCAGGCAGGGCCAGCGCCGTGGTGAACGTGATTCGTGACAGGATATGCATCTGGGTTCCTCGCGACGGTTGGAGCGATCGGTTGCGCAGGAACCTAGGCCGCCCGATGAAGGGGCAAGCCGAGTCTGGATGAAGATCCCGTGAACGTGCGGATGGCGACTGCCCTCGATTCACCAGACCTTCGTCATTCCTTCACGTTCCTTGCTACCCTTCTGCGCGCCCAGACGGCGTGCATCCGCGCGCCCAGGCCGTAACGACCGTGAAGCGCGAGAAGATCCTGGTGATCGAGGACGAGCCGGACATCCTCGAGGTCATCGAATTCAACCTCAGCCGTGAGGGTTTCCGCGTCGCCACTGCGCGTGAAGGTGAAGAAGGCCTGCGCAAGGCGCGTCGTGACGCCCCAGACCTCGTGGTGCTCGACCTGATGCTGCCCGGCATCGACGGCGTCGAGATCTGCCGGCAGCTCAAACGCGACCCGGTCACGCGGGCGATCCCCGTGATGATGGTCACCGCGAAGGGCGAGGAGAGCGACATCGTGCTCGGGCTCGGCGTGGGCGCCGACGACTACGTGACGAAGCCCTTCTCGCCCAAGGAGCTGCTCGCGCGGGTCCAGGCGGTGCTGCGCCGCGGCCCCCTGAAGGAGGAACGCGGCCAGGGTGATCGGATCGTCAGGCAACAGCTGGTCGTCGACCTCACGCGCCACGAGGTGCTGATCGACGGCAGCCCGGTGACGTTCACGCCGACCGAGCTGCGGCTGTTGCACTTCATGGCTTCGCATCCCGGTCGCGTGTTCGACCGTGCGCACCTGCTCTCGCGCGTGATCGGCGAGGAAGCCATCGTGACCGACCGCAACATCGACGTCCACGTCCGCTCGATCCGGCAGAAGCTCGGCAGCCAGCGCGAACTGCTCGAGACCGTGCGTGGCGTCGGCTACCGCTTCCGTGACCGGTAGGCGGATGGCGTTCCGCTTCGCCTGGAAGCTGTTCTTCGGCCTGGTCGCAATCGTGGTCGTGGCCGGCGCCGTCGGCTGGTCGAAGGCGCACGAGCTCGTGGCCGCGCACGCGCGCGACGACATCAAGACCCAGATCGAGGTCCAGCTGTGGTCGTTGCGCGGGCGGGCGATGCACTGGCTGCAAGGAGCGGGCACCGATCCGCAGGGTGAGGTGCAGCTGCTCGGCCATCGCACCATGGCGCGGATCACGGTCGTGCGCGAGGACGGACGCGTCCTCGCCGATTCCGAAGGCGATCCGGCGCGGATGGAGAACCACGCGGCGCGCGAAGAGTTCGTCGCGGCAGCGAAGCAGTCGGAGCCAGCGTTCGCGCACCGCCGCTCGGCGACGACCAGCGCCGACACGTTCTACGCGGCGCTCAGCGTCCGCGACGCGGCGGGCGGCTTCCTCGGCTGGGTGCGCGTGGCCAAGACCACGGCGAGCGTTGCCGCGCGCCAGGCCGATCTGCAGCGGATCTTCGGAGTCTCGCTGCTGCTGGCGATCGGGGTCGCCGGGGCGCTCGGGTTCTATTTCGCGCGCTCGATCAGCCGCCCGCTGCAGACGATGACCGGGTTCGCGCAGGCGGTGGCCGATGGCAACGATCCGAGCAAGCTCGCGATCGACAGCCGCGACGAGATCGGGGCGCTGGCCAAGGCCGTGAACTCGATGGCCGAACAGCTGCGCGAGCGCCTCGAACGGATCGTCAACGACCGCAACGAGCTGCGGGCGATCCTCTCTGGCATGGCCGAAGGCGTCGTCGCCGTCGACCGCAACGAGCGCGTCGTGCACATGAACGCGGTCGCCGGCGGCATCCTCGGCACCATGCCCGACGAGGCGTTCCACAAGCCGATCTGGGAGGTCACGCGGCTGCGCCAGGTCTGCGCAGCATTGACCACGACGCTCGCGCGCGGCTCGGTGCTGGCGGAGGAGGTCGGGATCCAGAGCGGCAGCGAGGCACGCATGCTCGAACTCGTGGCGACCCCGTTGCGCGACCGCAACGAGGAGCTTGCCGGGGCCGTGGTCGTGATGCACGACGTGACGCGGCTGCGCCAGCTCGAGGTCATCCGCCGCGACTTCGTGGCCAACGTCTCGCACGAACTCAAGACGCCACTGACCGCGATCCGAGGCTTCGTCGAGACGCTGCTCGATGAACGCGGGATGGCCGCCGAACAGCGGCAGCGCTTCCTCGGCAAGATCAAGGACCACTGCGAGCGCCTGACCGCGCTGGTCACCGACCTCCTGAGCCTGTCGCGGGTCGAGTCCGGGCGCGAGGTGCTGGAGAAGGACCTGCTCGACCTGCGCGACCCGGTGCGCGCCTCGGCCCAGGGCCTGCTCGCGGCCGCCGGGAAGAAGCAGTTGCGCCTGGAGACCGTCCTCGCCGAGCGGCCACTGCCGGTGCGCGGCGACGCCGAGGCACTGCGCCAGGTGGTGGACAACCTGATCGCGAACGCGATCCAGTACACGCCTGCCGGCGGCCGGATCGAGGTGCGGGCGCATGCGCGCGAGCGCGTTGCCTGCATCGAGGTCGAGGACACCGGCATCGGAATCGAGCCGCGCGACCAGGAGCGGATCTTCGAACGCTTCTACCGGGTGGACAAGGCGCGCTCGCGCGAGCTCGGGGGGACCGGCCTCGGCCTCGCGATCGTCAAGCACATCGTGTTGGCCCACGGCGGTACGATCGGCGTCGACAGCACCCCGGGCGCCGGCAGCACGTTCCGCGTCCTGTTGCCCCTGGAAGGCGAGAATCCGTCATGACCAAGCACCTCCTGCGCGATCTCGAGAACCTGAAGAAGCAGATCCTGACCGTGGGGTCGCTGGTCGAGGAGGCGATCCAGAAGAGCACGCAGGCGTTGCTCGAGCGCCGCGCCGATCTGGCGGACGAGGTGCGCCATGGCGACAGCGTGATCGACGCAACCGAGGTCGCGGTGGAGGAGGAGTGCCTCAAGGTCCTCGCGCTGCACCAGCCGGTCGCCGCCGACCTGCGCTTCATCGTGGTCGTGCTCAAGGCCAACAACGACCTCGAGCGAATGGGGGACCTCGCCGAGAACATCGCCGAACGCGCGGCGTTCCTCTGCCAGCACGAGCCCCTGCGGATCCCGCCGGAGTTCCGGCGCATGGTCGACCAGGTGCGGACGATGGTGCACCAGGCTCTCGACGCGCTCGTGAACCTCGACGCTTCGCTTGCGCGCGCGGTCCTGCAAGGCGACCGTGACGTCGACGACGTGCACCGGCGGATGTTCGGCGCGCTGCAGGAGACGATCGAGAAGGATGCCGGCACGATCGCGCGCGCGCTGCACACGCTCTCGGCGTCGCGCTATCTCGAGCGCATCGCCGACCATGCGACCAACATCGCCGAGGACGTGATCTTCCTGATCGAGGGCCAGATCGTGCGCCACCGCGCGACGCGGGCAGCGAACCCGGCCGGGCCACGGCGCCTCTGAGCCGGCCGGCTCAGGCCGGCGCCTGACCGGCGGCGCTCAACTTCTGGAACTCCACGGCCTTCTGCTGCAACCCTTGCGCGGCATAGGCGCGCACTTCCTCGGTGATCTTCATCGAGCAGAACTTCGGCCCGCACATCGAGCAGAAGTGCGCCACCTTGGCCCCTTCCTGCGGCAGCGTCGCGTCGTGGTAGGCGCGCGCGGTCATCGGATCGAGCGCGAGGTCGAACTGATCCTGCCAGCGGAACTCGAAGCGCGCCCGCGAGAGCGCGTCGTCGCGCGCCTGCGCCCCGGGATGGCCCTTCGCGAGGTCAGCGGCATGGGCGGCGATCTTGTAGGCGATCACCCCCTGCTTCACGTCGTCGCGGTCGGGCAAGCCGAGGTGCTCCTTGGGTGTCACGTAGCAGAGCATCGCCGTGCCGAATGCGCCGATCATCGCCGCGCCGATCGCCGAGGTGATGTGGTCGTAGCCCGGGGCGATGTCGGTCGTCAGCGGGCCGAGCGTGTAGAACGGCGCCTCGTGGCACAGGCGCAGCTGCTCGGTCATGTTGTGCTGGATCTTGTGCATCGGCACGTGCCCGGGACCCTCGATCATGACCTGCACGTCGTGCTTCCAGGCGATCTGCGTGAGTTCGCCGAGGGTCTCGAGCTCCTTGAACTGGGCCTCGTCGTTGGCATCGGCGATGCAGCCGGGGCGCAGGCCGTCGCCGAGCGAGAACGCGATGTCGTAGCGCTGCATGAGCTCGCAGATGCGCTCGAAGTGCGTGTACAGGAAGTTCTCGCGGTGGTGGTGGAGGCACCACTTGGCCATGATTGCGCCGCCGCGCGAGACGATGCCGGTCACGCGCTGCGCGGTCAGCGGCACGTAGGGGAGGCGGACGCCCGCATGGATCGTGAAGTAGCTGACGCCCTGCTGCGCCTGGGCCTCGAGCACGGCGAGGAACAGGTCGATGTCGAGGTCCTCGACCCGGCCCTCGACGCGCTCGAGGGCTTCGTAGATCGGCACCGTGCCGATCGGCACCGGTGAGTTGCGCAGGATCCACTCGCGCGTCGCGTGCAGGTTCTTGCCCGTCGACAGGTCCATGACCGTGTCAGCGCCCCAGCGCACGGCCCACTGCAGCTTCTCGACCTCCTCGGCGATCGAGGACGCGACCGCGGAGTTGCCGATGTTGGCGTTGATCTTCACCAGGAAGTTGCGGCCGATGACCATCGGCTCGAGTTCCGGGTGCCGGATGTTCGCCGGGATGATCGCGCGACCGGCCGCGACCTCGGCCCGCACGAACTCCGGCGCGACGTTTTCGCGCAGCGCACAAAAGCGCATCTCCTCGGTCACGATCCCACGGCGCGCATAGTGCATCTGCGAGACGTTGCGGTCGCCGCGCGCGACGCGCTCGGCGATCCAGGCGGCGCGCCGGGGCGGCAGCCCCTGCTCGGCAGTGCGGTCCTGCGGTCCGGTGGTGTCGTAGACGCGCAGGGTGTCGCCGTTGGTGAGCGTGATCTCCCGTTCGGGGACCCGAAGCTCGCCGCGCGCGATCTTGGAGCTGTGGGGGAAGCACTCCGCCCAGGCCGGAATGCGTGACTGCGTGCGAGGCTCGTGCATCTGCTTTCCTACGCCGGCATGACCCGGATCAGGTTCGAGGGGTGCATCTCAGACCGCGACCCGCGGTCGCCCCCAGCATGTGTAGACCCAGAGGATGGGCCGCGGCGGGGGTGCCGGCAAGGGCGAAGTCGCGGCGGACGGGTGCGTCCAGGTCTAGCACGACTTTGTCAGGTTCTGCGTAGTCGGGGCTTGTACTTTTTCCCGATCTCCGTACGAGAGTGCGTGCTTGGCGTTCCGCGCACACGCACTCATGGAGCGGCTTGCGCGATTCCTGGATGGATTCGCGGGGTGC
>CAZSKV010000644.1:0-3993 GCA_964607495.1 uncultured candidatus Brocadiaceae bacterium | reverse complement strand
TGTGACCAGCAGAACACCCAGGGACCGGATGGGGCCAAGCTTGACAGCCTGAACACGACCCTGCTTGGGCCTGGCGGCATGTTCGCATCCTCCGCGCCTGATCCCATCCAGCCAAGCGTCTACCTGATCGAGGGCGGGCCGAGCCGGACGACGTCGAGCCGCGGTTCAGTCAACGTGACCGGGGACTACATCTACCGCTTCCCGCTCGCGGCGACGGCCGGTCTCTCGGGCTCCGATCTGCATGTCGGCCTGATTTACCGCTCCGATTCGACGCAGAACGCCGCCATCGGCCTCGCTCCGGGATGGCACCTCGATGCCGTCGACAAGGTCGTCGTAACCTGGGACGGGGTGGACGTCGCCACGATCGACTGGACGACGGGCACCGGCGACTTCCACGAGTACGACACCTGGACGCCAGGCCCGGGGCCATTGAGTGGCGACCGCTGGTTCGCCGTGCCGGGCCAGGCGTTCTCGCAGTTCCGCTGGTACACGATTGGCGGCAACAAGCGCCTCGAACGCTATCGGACCGATGGCCAGGTGATGCGCTACGAGCAGATCGGCTCGACGAACGTCTTCCGGCCGAAGTACTGGTTCGATCAGGCCGACAACAAGACGACGTACGCCTATGACGGCAGCGGACGCCTGCAGAGCCTGACCGACGCGCGTGGCGTCGTGCTGACGCTGACCTGGACCAGCACGAGCTGCACGATCACCGTCGCGCGCGGCACCGAGACCTGGCCATTGCTCGACCGCTCGTTCCTGATCGACAGCAATGGCAACGTGACGCGGATCACGTACCCCGAGACCAGCTACGTCAAGAAGGCAAACCAAGCCGACAAGCTGCTCGACCTCGCCAATCCCGTCACCGATTCCCGCGGCTATGAGTTCACGTACGGCAGCACGACTGCCAAGGTCGAGCAGGTCACCGAGTTCCGCGCCGTGCCAGGTACCGGCAACAGCGCGGTGTGGCAGATCGCGTACACGCTGCTCGGCGGCCGCTACCGCGTGACGGCCGCTACAGACGTCTACGGCAAGCAGCACACCTGGACGAACCACCAGTTCGATGCCGGCAACAACCTGACCTTCGTCAAGTGGACCGAGCCCTCGGGCACGACGCACGAGTACACGTTGGATGCGTACAGCCGCATCCTGACGGAGACCGTCAAGGCCTCGGCCACGACCGGCATGCCCCGGCAGAACAACGGCGACTCGATCGTCGAGCCGACTGCGCTGACCTGGACCTACCAGTACGCGTCCTGCCAGTGCAACAAGCCGACCTACCTGCGCACGCCGAGCGGCGCTGAGTTCAACCTGACCTGGGATCTCTCGATCGGCGCAATCCTCACGTTGCAGCGACTGAGCCCGACCGGCACGGGCACGGTCACCTCGACCTGGACGTGGCGCGGGTTCCTCGAACAGGGGCTTCCGGCGACGCATGTCCCGCCGTCACCGGGCGCGACGCTGACGTACACGTACAACTTCGTGACGCGCGCCGATGGCCTTGCCGGCAGCAAGATCGACTACTGGAAGGTCGAGACGTCGACGATCACCGTGCCGGGCAGTGCTGGCCACACGCTCAAGACCGAGGCAAACCTTGACACGCTCGGCCGGCCGATGCAGTTCAAGGACTCTGGCGGGACGATCTTCTACGCGACCTACTACACGAGCGGGCAGACAGGCGAGGGCTTCCTGAAGCAGGTTGCGCGCGGCCAGTCGAGTGACGTCGGTTACCAGGAGACCAGTTGGACGATCGACAATCTGGGTCGCCTGATGTCCTCGCGCGTCGGTCCGCAAGGCAACCAGCTGCTGGTCGAGTACATCCGCGACGAGGTGGGCCGGACGACCGAGGTGAAGTCGTTGCCCGGCACGGGCCAGCCCTACGCTCACCGCAAGGTCTACCGTGACCGGTACGGGAACATCGCGGCCGAGCTATTCCAGAATCTCGATCCTCAAGGCCAACTGCAGAAGTACGACGACGGCTCGGGCGGCGGCAGGCAGTGGGTGCGGAACGAGTGGCACTACGAGTACGGCCGACTGACCGAGTCGTTCCTCGACCGCCGCTCGCTGGCGGATCCTGAAGACCTGCAGAACCCCGACACGGGAACGAATCCGTGGCTCGTGCGCTACGCGTACGGCTACCGCAGCGACGACGGAACCCTGGAGACCGTGACCACTCCCAACGGCGCGGTCGCGAAGTACGAGATCGACGGCTACGGCACGCTCTACCGGATCGTGGCTGACTACGGCGGCATCAACCAGGAGCTCGGTCGCAGCTACTTCGATGACGACCTGATGTTGAAAGAACGGCGCGCGTGGCTCGGAGGCAGCACCTTCGCCTCCTGGAAGGTGACACGCAACCACGCCGGCAAGGGCTACCCCGTGCAGGTCGAAGACCCCACCGCGGTCAAGACCGTGATGGCCTACGACGCGCTGGGCCGGATCACCCAACGCGAAGTCCTTGCCGGCTCCGGTCCAGCACGCCGCAGGACGACCTACGATTACGACGAAGCGTCGCGCCTGGTCGCGAGCCACGGCTTCCTGCTCGATGCGCAAGGCAGCGGCAGTGCCATCGCGAACGCCACCTTCATTCACAATCAGCGATCGCAACTCATCGAGATGCAGGCGGACCATGGCCGGAAGAGCTTCCGTGGCTATGACGCCGTCGGCCGTCTTCTGACGGCACGGGACAACCGGTCTGCCACTGCGAGTGAATGTGACGAGGTGGAACTGGAGTACATGCCTGGCCGCGACCTCGTGCAGAAGACCACGGCGAAGATCTGGGAGGACTCGGGAACGCCCTCGCGCAAGAGCTACGTGACAACCTACCTGCGCGACTGGTTCGGGCGGGTGACACAGACCCAGTACAAGGGCCTCGACGGTCAGCAGACGGCGATCACGAAGTCCTTCGAGTATGACTCGCTCTCGAACCTCGTGAAACTCACCGACCCGAACGGCCGGCCGCGAAAGTCGCTGCTGGATGCGGATGGGCGCTGGGTAGAGCAGGTCCTGCGCGAGTCCTCGGCCCCGGGCGCGCAGCGCATCCGGTTGCAGGCGGAGTATCTCGACAAGCAGACGGGGACGAAGAACGTGGCGATCCGCAGGATCGATGGCCGTGGGCTCGTGACGCGCGAGGAGTTCGACGCCATCTACCGGGCGGTGCAGGTGGAGCGTCCGGGATACACGAGTGGCAGCGCCCACAAGACGATCCTCAGCTACCACGCACAGTCTGGCCGGCTGAACACGATCACGGACGGCAACGCTTCGGTGATCACGCAGGTCTACGACCTCGCCGGACGCATGACCGAAAGGCAAGTGACGCCGGGAAGCGGGGTGTCGCTGCTGGCGACGAAGGAAGTCGTGGGCTACGACCCGATTGGCGTGATCACGCGGCTGGAGACGGATCAAGGGACCGGCGGCAGCACATTCCTCGGCGCGGTGGACATCGCACGAGACACGATGGGGCGAGTCACGGACGAGAGCTTCACGTACTGGGGAATCGACACGCAGTACCCAGTTCATGTCGGCAGTAGCTACCAGTTCCAGGATGGCCAGGTCACGAAGGACGATCCGGCATTCCGGCGGAGTCTGACCTACGGAAGCGGCCTCGTTGTCGGGACGGAGCCCGACCCGATCCTGCGGCTGGACAAGGTGAAACTGACTCCGCAGGGCGGGACTGCGTTCGATCTCGCGACCTATAAGTGGAGCGGATCTGCCCCGATGCAGCGCGTGCTGAACTACAGCACGACAGGGAACACGCAGACGACCACGTTCGGATACGACGCCTACAAGCGCCTGTCCTCGATCGCAGACCAGAGGAACGGACAGGGCACACCGTTCACGTCGTTCCAGTTCGAGTGGGATCCCGCAGGCAACCTGCTGAAGGAGATCTACACCAAGAGGCAGGTCGGAGTGGGTGACCGGTTTGCCTACGACGGCTTCGATCGGATGACCGGGGTCAAGCTCGGCGTGAAGACCACGAACGACATGAGCGGG
>CAZSKV010000643.1:0-3184 GCA_964607495.1 uncultured candidatus Brocadiaceae bacterium | reverse complement strand
CCTCCGCGTCGGACTCGACTACCGCTGTGCGCTGCTCACGCATGCCGGCATCGCCCGCTCGGTCCGGGAGCTCGTGCGCGCCCTCGCCGCCCGCGACGACGTGGAAGTGCACCTCTACGGCCACAGCGTGGCCCGCGCGCGCTGCGCGGACCCGATCCCGGAGCGCGCGCACCTGCACCGCTGGCCCCTGCCGAGCCGCGCCCTGCCCCACCTGCATCGCCTCGGCCTGGGACCCGAGCACTTCTGCGGCCGCGTGCGGATCTTCCACTGGACCGACTACATCTATCCCCCGCTCGTGAGTGCGCAGGGCGTCGTCACCGTACACGACCTCGCGTTCGCCGTGGACCCGGTCTACCACGGCGAGCGCATGAGCCGCGAGCTGCTCGCGCGCTGTCGCGAGGCGACCACGCGCGCCGCGCTCGTGGTCGTGCCGACCCAGGCCACGGCGCGCGCGGCGCGCGAGCACCTCGCGCTGCCCGCGGCGAAGGTGCGCGTCGTGCCGTTCGGTGCCGACCACGTGCCCGAACGCGACCTCGGCCAGGGCGACGAGGTGCTGATGCTCGGCACGATCGAGCCGCGCAAGAACCACGCGCGCGTGCTCGCCGCCTGGCAGCTGCTGCCACGGCCCAGGCCGCGGCTGCGCGTGGTCGGCCGCATCGGCTGGGAGTGCGACACCGTCGTCCAGTCCCTGATCGCGGCCGAGCAACGCGGCGACCTGGTCTGGCAGCGTGAGGCCAGTGATGCCGAAGTGCGCGCGGCGCTGGCCCGCGCCCAGCTCCTGCTCTATCCGTCCTTGCTCGAGGGCTTCGGCTTCCCCCCGCTCGAAGCGATGCGCAACGGCATCCCGGTGCTGGCCGGGGACACGCCGGCACTCCGGGAGGTGCTCGACGACGGGGCGCTGTTCTGCGACCCGCGCGAACCGGCCGCGATCGCGGACGGGATCGCGCGCGCGCTCGCCGACCACGCCCTGCGCGCGCGCCTGCGCCGCAGCGGGCGCGCGCGCGCCGCGAGCCTGCGGTGGGCCGATGCCGCCGCCGGCTACGCCGCCGGCTACCGCGAGCTGCAGCCCGCATGAAGACGCTCGTGTTCGACCTCGCGATCCTCGCCAGCGGACCCGTGACCGGCGTCGCCCGCGCCTTCTTGACCACGCTCCAGGCCTATCGGGCAGCCACCAGCGAGCGCCTGCTCGTGCTCGTGCCGCCGGGCCAGGATGCTGCGGAAGTGGCCGGCTTTGAGCGGGTCACGGCCTGTTGCACGGGCCTCGCGCGCCAAACCGTCCTGCCCGGTCTGCTGCGCCGGCTGCGTGCCGATCTCTACCACGCCCCGGTCGCGGCGATCCCGCTCCATGCCCCCTGCCCGGTCGTCGCCACCGTGCACGACCTGCCCTGGCGGAGCCCGGTGCCCCTGCGCGAACCCGGCTGCGGATGGCGCGCGCGGCTCGCGGTCACGCTCGCGTTGCGCCGCGCCGCGCGCGTGCTCGTGCCTTCGGTGGCGACCGCGCACGACCTCGGCGCTTCGCCCCGGGTCCGCCTCGTGCCACATGGCGTCGTGCTGCCCGCCGAACCCGCGCCGGAGGCCGCGTTGACCGGACCTTTCCTCGTGCTCGGCGCCGGGCGCCCGCGAAAAAACCTGGATCGCGTACAGGCCGCCCACAAGATGGCGAGCGTCATGCGACCAGGCCTGCCCGCCCTCCGGATCTGCGGCCACGGGTCCGAGTACGTGAGCGAGTCCACCAAATGGACCCTGCTGCGTGCCGCCCGCGGGCTCGTGCACTGCCCGCTCTTCGAGGGCTTCGGCCTGCCGCCGCTCGAGGCCATGGCGCACGGCGTGCCGGTACTCGCGGGCAATCGCGCGAGCCTGCCCGAGGTCGTCGGCGGCGCCGCGCTCTGTGTCGACCCCCTCGACGTGACTGCGATCGCGCAGGGTCTCGTGCGTCTCGACGCGGACGCGGCCCTGCGCACGACGCTGCGCGCCCGCGGACTCGCCCGCGCGCAGCAGTTCCGGCCAGAACGCACCGCGGCAGCCTGGTCGACCGTGCATCACGAGCTGCTCGGATGAGGGTGCACGCCGTCGTCGCCGGTTGGCTGCTGGGGACTGGACCATCGGGCGCCAACCGCCGGCTGGTGTCGATCCTGCGCGCCGCCGCCGAGCAGCTCGGCCCGGGCGAGGAGATCACGCTGCTGCATGCCACGCACACGCCGCCCCCGGACCTGCCAGCCGCGATCCGTTGCCTGCCGGTCGCGATCCCACCCGGACCCGCATGGCGCCGTGCGCTGGCCGAGCGCCGCATCCTGCCGGGCCTGCTCGAGAGCCTGGGCGCGACGGTCTACGAGCAGGCCTGGCTGCCCCTGGCCAGGAAGCTGCCGGTCCCGGCCTGCCTGACGCTGCACGACCTGCGCGACCTGACGCGGTTCCAGCGCTATCCCCGCTGGCTCTATCTGCTGCTGCTCAGGCGCAGCCTCGAGCGCGCGCGCTACGTCGTCGTGCCGAGCCGCTTCACATGGGAGGAACTCAAGGCCGTGGCCGGCGACCGCCTGCCGCCGACGACGATCGTGCAGAACGGCGTCGAGACCGCACGCTTCGCCGCTGCACAGCCGCAAGGGCAGGAGCCGTGCTACCTGCACGTCGGCAGGCTCGAACCGCGCAAGAACCTGCTGATGCTGCTCTCGGCGTATGCCCAGGTGCTCGACGACGCGGCCGATCCGCAGCTCGTGCCCCCGCTGATGTTCGCCGGCGCCGATGGCGGTGCCGGCAAGCAGCTCGCCGAACGCGCGGCCTTCCTCGAGGTGGCCGGCAAGGTGCACTTCCTCGGCCAGGTCGACGAGGACCGCCTGCTCTCGCTCTATGCCGCCGCGGTCGCCGTGCTCGTGCCCTCGCTCTACGAGGGGTTCGGTCTCTGCGCGCTCGAAGGCCTCGCCGCCGGCAAGCTCGTGGTCGCCAGCGACCGCGGCGCCCTGCCCGAGATCGTCGAGGACTCGGGCGTCGTGGTCGGTGCCGGTGACACCGCAGGTTGGGCCCGCGCGATGCGCAACGTCGACCGGCTGGCGCACGACCCGTTCCTGAGCGCGGCGCGCACGCGGCGGGTCAAGGAACTCTCCTGGGAGCGGGCCGCGGCGTCGATGCTCGAACTCTGGTGGGAGCTGTCGCGGTAGCCCGGCCCGATCCACGGTAATCTGCATGGCAT
>CAZSKV010000642.1:0-7035 GCA_964607495.1 uncultured candidatus Brocadiaceae bacterium | reverse complement strand
GCCAAGGTGGACGGCGAGCAGCGCTTCCTCACCGCCCGCGCGGCGCATCTGCGCGCGCTGATGGCACGCAACCTCCCGGGCAGCGCGTGGTTCCGCCGGCAGCTCGCGCAGGTCGAGAAAGCGCTCGGTACCTCCGCCGAGACGCCGGCCGAGGTGCGGCCGAACCGCGACGTCGCCGAGGAGACCTTCGACCTCTTCATGGGCGGGCGGGCGCTCGCGGAGAACCTGCAGCTCGATCGCGTGCTGCAGCCGGCAGGTGGTGGCGAGGAGGAAGTCGAACTCGAGTCGATCAAGGGCTTGACGGTCAAGGAACTGGACTGGGCGCCGCGGATCCGCGGCAAGCAGCCGAGCCTCGATCCGCTCGCCGCGCAGATCCCGCACGATCAGCACGCGATCTTCTTCCCGAGCTTCACGGCGCTGCTCGCGCTGGCCGACGAAGCCGAGCGCAGCGGCACGCCGGTACTGCAGCTGCTCGAACCGCGGGGCGAGGATGCGCAGGTCGCGAGCCGCTACGAACGCCAGCTCTGTCTCGCCGCGAGCGGCATCGGCCGCCTGGTCGGCCCGCAGGTGATCGAGAGCGTCGCCATCACCGGCAGCGACCCGTACCTGCGGATGGGCGCCGACGTCGCGGTGCTCTTCGCGGCCAAGGACGTCGCGGGCCTGCGCACGCTGCTCGGCGCGCAGCTCGCACTGCGGGCCAAGGGCGAACCAGGCGCGAAGCGGAGCGAGGGCGAGATCGCCGGCATCCGCTTCGAGAGCTTGCGCTCACCCGACCGGCGCGTGTGTGCCTACATTGCGACGCTCGGCACGACGGTCGTCGTCACCAACTCGCCGGCGCAGCTGCAGCGCCTGGCCGAGGTCGGCAGCCGGCAGCAGAAGTCCCTGGCCGAGCTGCCGGAGTTCACGTTCTTCCGCGACCGCTATCCCCGCGGCGACGCCCAGGAGACCGCGTTGCTGGTCCTCTCCGACGCGACGATCCGGCGTTGGTGCAGCCCGCGCTGGCGGATCGCCGACTCGCGGCGCACGCGCGCCGCGGCCCTGCTCGCCGAGCTGCAGGCGCGCGAGTACCTCTCGATCACGGCGGGCATCGAGCAGCCGCGGTCGCTGCAGAGCGACCTCGTCGGCTTCGATCTCGGCGCGCTCAAGCTGACGCGCGACGGCGTCGAGTCCGGCCTCTACGGCTCCCTGGCGTTCATGACCCCGATCGCCGAGCTGCCCTTCGGCAGGGCGACGAAGGCCGAGGCCGAGACCTATGAGCGTTGGCGGAACACCTACCAGCGCTACTGGAGCCAGTTCTTCGACCCGATCGCGATCCGCTTCTCGCTCGCGAAGGACCGCCTCGCCGCCGACGTGACCGTGATGCCGCTGATCCTCGCCAGCGACTACGCCGAGTTCGAGAAGGCGAGCAAGGGCGCCCGGCTCAACGCGCAGGCGCTCGACGAGCACGACTCGCTCGGCATGTTCGCGCTGGCCGTGAACCCGAAGTCCGAGCCGATGCGGGATGCGGAGCGGATCGCGAGTGAGTTCAGCGGCAAGGCCAAGGTCGACCTGCTCGGCTGGTTCGGCGGCACGCTCTCGCTGTGCGCGGACGCGGATCCGTTCTGGGACGAGATCCAGAAGGCCACGGACCCGGACGAGTTCCTGCAGAAGAACTGGCACCGGCTGCCGCTGATGTTCCGCTTCGAGTCGGTGTCGGCGTTGAAGCTCGCGGCGTTCCTGACCGCGCTGCGCGCCTTCATCTCCGGTGCGAGCCCTGGGCTCCTGGACTGGGAGACCCTCGAACACGAGGGTCAGCCGTACGTGCGCATCCGCGCCACCGAGGAAGGCCGGCGCGGTGAGCGCTTCCTGGGCAAACTGAACCTGTGCTATGCGGCGACCGCCGATGCGTGGGCGATCACGCTGAACGAGGACATGCTCAAGCGTGCCCTCTCGCGCCAGGCCGCGCGCCGCGCCGAGACGGCATCCCGCCCGGCCCGCGACCTGCCCGGTGAGAACGTCTACCTGCGCGTGGACTCGCGCTTCGTCGAGCCCTGGCGCGGCGTGGTCGACACCGAATGGCGGCGCCAGGCCCAGAACCTCGCGTGGGCCAACCTGCCGATCCTCGAGGAGTGGCACCGGCTCCTTCCCGACCAGGACCCGGTCGCCGTGCACGAGAAGCTCTGGCACACGAAGCTGATCTGTCCCGGCGGCGGCCGCTACGTCTGGAACAACGCGCTCGGCGTGATGGAATCGACCGCGTTCGGTTCGCCGCTCGCGCCCAAGCCGGGGCCGGAGAGCCTCGGATTGCTGCACGGTCTGCTGGGCGGCGAGTTCGGTCTGACCTTCGAGCCGGACGGGCTGCGGGCGCGCGGCACGTTGCTGCGGCGCTGAGCGCATCAGGTATGAATGCCAGCACGAGCCCGAGCTACCGCAGCCATGAACCAACCGATCAAGGTCACGACCGCCCCCCAGCTCGGGGGCTTCCAGATCACCGAGAACCTCGGCGTCGTGCGCGGCATCGTCGTGCGCTCGCCGGGCTTCGTGCGCGGCCTCCTCGGCGGCCTCAAGAGCTTCGTGCGCGGCAACATCCGCGAGTACGAGGAGGTGTGCGAACAGGCCAGGTCGCAGGCCTACGAGCGCATGGTCGAGCATGCGCGGACACTCGGCGCCGACGGCATCGTCGCGATGCACTACGACGCGACCGAGTTCATGCAGGGCGTGACCGAAGTGCTCGCCTACGGCACGGCGGTGAAGCTGGTCAGGGGCTGAGCTCGCGCGCGACGATCAGGTGCTCCTGCACGATCCGGCCGCCGACCAGATGCTGCTGGATGATCTTCTCGAGCACCGCCGGATCGCAGTCCCCGTACCACGCCCCCTCGGGGTAGACGACCGCGATCGGACCGCCCGCGCAGATCCGCAGACAGTTGGCCTTGGACCGGCAGACTCCACCCCGTTCCGAGAGGCCGAGCTCGCGCAGACGGGTCTTGAGGAACTCCCAGGCCGCGAGCGAGCGCGCGCGGTCGCAGCACTTGGGATCGGTCTGATCGGCACAGAGGAAGATGTGCCGCTTCGCTTGCGGGATGCCGAGCTTCTCGGCTACGGCCTTGCGCGGGTCCTCGCTCATGGTTGCGTTCTAAGAGGAAGGGCTGCCCCGATGTAGCTTTCCGGCTCCGATGCCCAACGATCCCTGGGACCCGGCGGCCTACGCGGGATTCCGCGCCGAGCGCGCGGAGCCGTTCCTCGAGCTGCTGCGACTGCTCGAGCCGGGCGCGCCCGGCCGCGCGGTCGACCTCGGCTGCGGCAGTGGCGAGCTGACCGCACTCGCACACGAGCGCCTCGGTTGCGCTTCGCTGCTCGGGCTCGACGCCTCGCCGGCGATGATCGAGCGCGCGCGGACCCTGGAGCGCCCGGGGCTGAGCTTCGCGCGCGCCGACCTCGCGACCTGGACCTCGGCCGGCGACCACGATCTCGTGCTCTCGAACGCCGCGCTGCACTGGGTCCCCGATCACGCCGCCGTGCTGCGCCGGTGGACCCGGGCGCTGGCTCCCGGCGGCCAGCTCGCGCTGCAGGTACCCGCGAACGCGGACCATCCGGCGCACCGGCTCGCGGCCGAGGTCGCGCACGAGGAGCCGTTCTGCTCGGCCCTCGGCGGCGCACCGCCGCCGGATCCAGTCGCCGAGAACGTGCTCGCGCCGCAGGCCTATGCCGAGCTGCTGCACGAGCTCGGCTATGCGCGGCAGCACGTCCGGCTGCAGGTGTTCGCGCACACCCTGCCCGCGACGGAAGCTGTCGGTGACTGGCTGGCGGGATCGACCTTGAACCGCTTCAAGCCACTGCTCCCCGCCGCGCTCTTCGTCGCGTACCGCGACCGCCTGCGCCAGCGCAGCATCGAGGTGCTCGGCGACCGGCGCCCATGGCTGTTCACGTTCAAGCGGGTGCTGCTCTGGGCGCGGCGACCGGGTAAGTTCGCCGACGCATGCGTGACAAGGTCCTGATCGGCTACGGACAAGGCTTCTGGGGCGACTCGATCCTCGGACCGGTGCGGCTCGTGCGCGAGGGACCGATCGACTATCTGGCCCTCGACTACCTGGCCGAGGTCACGATGAGCATCATGCAGAAGCTGCGTTCGCGCGACCCGAACGCCGGCTATGCGACGGACTTCCTCGCGATGCTCGACCGCCTGCTGCCGGAGCTGGTGCAGAAGAAGATCAAGGTGATCGCCAACGCCGGCGGCGTGAACCCGGGCGCCTGCATGCGCGCCGTGCTCGATCTCGCGCGCAAGAAGGGCATCACTGGACTCAAGGTCGGCGTGATCGAGGGCGACGACATCCTCACGCGCGTGGAGGAGCTCGTGCAGGGCGGCGAGGCGCTGGCCAACATGGACACCGGCCGGCCGATCCAGGACGTGCAGAAGCAGCTGCTCTCGGCGAACGTCTACCTCGGCGCGCGCCCGATCGCCGACTGTCTCGCGCAGGGTGCCGACATCGTGATCGGCGGCCGCCTGACCGATCCGGCGCTCGTGACCGGACCCTTGATGCACGAGTTCGGCTGGAAGGACAGCGACCACACGCAGCTCGCGCACGCGACCGTCGCCGGCCACATCAGCGAGTGCGGCGCGCAGTGCACGGGCGGCAACTTCACGGGCTGGCGCGAGGTGCAGGACTTCGTGCGCATCGGCTACCCGGTGGTCGAGGCGCAGGCCGACGGCACCTTCTGGATCACCAAGCAGGCCGGCACCGGCGGCCTCGTCGACGTGCGCACGGTCACCTCGCAGCTGCTCTACGAGATGGGCGACCCGCGGCGCTACCTCGGCCCCGACTGCGTCGCCGACTTCACGTCGATCCGGCTCGCGCAGGACGGCAAGGACCGGGTCAAGGTCTCCGGCATCCGCGGCGAGAAGCCGACCGACACCTACAAAGTCTCCTGCTCGTACGCGAACGGCTTCAAGGCGGTCGGTGACCTCACGATCTCGGGGCCGGACGCGCTCGCGAAGGCAAAGCTCTGCGCCGAGATCGTGTTCGGCCGGCTGGCGCTGGACGGCGTGGAATTCGCCCCGCACGAGCGCGTGATCGAGTTCGTCGGCGCGGGGGTGTGCCACGCTGGGATCGTGCCGCTGACCGATCCACCCGAGATCACGCTGCGGCTGGGCGTGAAGCACCAGGACCAGAAGAAGGTCAATCGCTTCGGCATGGAGATCGTGCCGTTGGTCACGAGCGGTCCGCCCGGGGTCACCGGCTTCGCCGGCGGCCGGCCCAAGGCGACGGAGATCGTCAGCTACTGGCCGGCGCTGTTGCGCAAGGACAAGGTGCGGACCAGCGTCCGCGTGGAGGCAGTCTGATGGCGAAGGTCAAGCTCGCGGACATCGCCTACGCGCGCTCGGGCGACAAGGGCGACGGCAGCAACGTCGGCGTGTTCTGCACGAAGCGCGAGGACTACGAGTTCCTGAAGCGCGAGCTGACCGTCGAACGCGTGCGGCAGCACTTCGCCTCGATCTGCAAGGGCAAGATCGTGCGTTACGAAGCCGACAACCTGCTGGCCCTGAACTTCCTGCTCGGCGACAGCCTCGGCGGCGGCGGCAGCGAGTCGCTCAAGACCGACGCGCAGGGCAAGACCCACGGCCTCGCGCTGCTGCGCCTGGAGCTCGAGCGTTGACCGGAGTGCTGGCTTCGCTCGCCGCGCGCGCGCAGCAGCTGCAGCGCCGCATCGTGCTGCCCGAGACCGCCGACGAACGCACGCGCAGCGCGCGGCGCCTGCTCGAGCGCGAACGCCTGGCCCAGGTCGTCTGGGTCGAGGACCCTGCAGGCGATCCACGGCTCGGGGCGGTCGCCGCGCACCGGCATGCGCGCATCAAGCACAAGGGGTTGACCGCGGAGCAGGCGCAGGCGCTCGCGTGCGACCCGCTCTTCTTCGCGGCCGGACTGGTCGCGCTCGGCCATGCCGACGCGAGCGTCGGCGGGGCGACGCGCGCGACCGCCGACGTGATCCGCGCCGGACTCTTCGGCCTGGGCACCGCGCCGGGCACCAGCACCGTCTCGTCGATGTTCCTGATGGTCCGCGGGGACGAGGTATTGACCTTCGCCGACTGCGGCGTGGTCCCCGATCCGGACCCGGCGCAACTCACGGAGATCGCCTGGGCGAGCGCGCAGAACCACGAGCGGTTCACGCGGCAGCCGCCACGGATCGCGTTCCTCTCGTTCAGCACGCGCGGCAGTGCCGAACATCCGCGCGTCGCCAAGGTGCGCGCCGCGCTGCAGATCTTCCGCCGCGAGCATCCCGGCCTCGCCGCCGACGGCGAGATGCAGTTCGACGCCGCCTACGTGCCGGCGGTCGCCGCGCGCAAACTGCCGCAGAGTCAGGTCGCCGGCCGTGCCAACGTACTGGTGTTCCCAGACCTCGATGCCGGCAACATCGCCTACAAGGTCGCCGAGCGCCTTGGCGGGTTCATGGCCTTCGGGCCCCTGCTGCAGGGGCTCGCGAGACCGTTCATGGACCTGTCGCGCGGCTGCTCGGCAGAAGACATCATGCACGTCGCGGTGCTCGCGGCCGTGATGACCGAACCCTCCAGACCAGACCACCATGAATGACCGCGACCAGGCCCTGTCGGCCGCCGAGACCTTCTTCACCGACACCGTGCGCGAGCTGATCGAGTTCGCGAAGATCCCGAGCATCTCGACCGCGACGCCGCCCGACACTGCGTGCACGCGCAGCGCCGAGTACGCCTGCGCGATGCTGCGCAAGGCCGGCCTCGAGAACGTGCGCATCCTCGAGCTGCCGGGCGCGCATCCCTACGCCTACGGCGAGTGGCTGCACGCCGAAGGCGCGCCGACCGTGCTGCTCTACGGCCATCACGACGTGCAGCCTCCCGGCCGGCCGGAGAAGTGGCTCTCCCCCGCGTTCGCACCGCAGGAGCGCGAGGACCGCCTCTACGGCCGCGGCGTCGTCGACGACAAGGCCGGCGTGATGATCCACGTGGCTGCGCTCGGCGCGTGGCTGCGCTCGGCCGGCAAGTTGCCGATCAACGTCAAGTTCATCGTCGAGGGCGAGGAGGAGATCGGC
>CAZSKV010000641.1:0-1784 GCA_964607495.1 uncultured candidatus Brocadiaceae bacterium | reverse complement strand
CCACGAGATCGGCAGCGACCTGCCGCTGGCTGCCGGCGAGAGCCGTGAGATCCGCCTGCCCCGCGCCCCTGGCGCCACCGAATTGGATCTCGCAATCGACCACGTCTTCGCCGACAAGACCGTTGCCACCGTGGTCAAGCGGGGCACGAAACTCTGATGACGACCGAGGACGCGACGAACCTGCTCTCCACGCAGACCGCGCTGGCGCGCAAGGTGCTCGGCGACCTCGGCCTGGCCGAGGCCACGAGCGTGCGCACGCGCCCGGTTTCCGGCCATTCGTCCTCGATCCTGCTGCCGTGCAACGGCGTCGACGGCCGACCCTTCTTGCTGAAGTTCTTCATCCCCCCCGCGGATGGCAAGTTCTACCCAGCCGGGGTCAACCTCGACGACTATGCGCGCCGCGAAACGGCGTTCTACCGCTTCCTCGACACGATCGATCCGGACCGGCGCGAGCTGCCGGCCCCGCGCACGATCCTGATCGACCCCAAGGATCCGCCGCAGTGGGTACTGCTCGAGCGCATCCCCGAGGCAGTCGGACCGGCCGAGGAGGTGCTCGGGCTGGACCATGTGTTCGCGCTCCTCGACCAGCTGCAGGCCCTGCCCTACGACAAGCTCGTCGGGCGGCGGCACTTCCCGCTCTCCCACTGGGACGCCGTCGGTTACCTGGACCGCGTGCGGCTCATGTACGACCCGGTGCTCTTCGTGATCGGCGAGCAGCGCTGGCAACGCACGCAGGAGTTCTTCGCCGAGGCCCTGCGCTGGACCGAGACCCGCAAGCAGGTGCTCGTGCACGGGGACTTCACCGAGCAGAACATGCTCGTGGACACCGAGGGCAGGCCGTTCCTGCTCGACTTCGAACGCGTCGGCATCGGCAACGAGGACCACGATTTCGCGTGGTTCTGGATCCACACCGCGCGCAGCCAGTCCTGGAAGAAGCGCCTGCTCGACCGCTACTTCGCGCACCGCGTCGGCTCGGCCCGCATCCGTAGCGAGTGGGGCATCCGCGCGGCCCTCGCCTACCTCGCGCTGCGCCGCCTGCGTTTCGGCTACCTGACCTATGGGGACGAGGACCAGAACTCGGGGCAGAACCTCGCGCTGCTCGATGCAGCCCTGGCGGGCGGACCTGAGCTCTTCCCAATCTGACGGGCACGTGAGCGTCACTGCCTCATGGCACGACCGCAGTGCCTACTCGCAGTGGCACTGACGCAGGTCCGCGCGCACGCAACTCGCTCCAAACCGGCGCAACGCGGTCGCGCGCGAGATTCTTTCGCTCGTACCCTCACGTGGCACGCTGCTTGGACAGGTTCAGGGCACTCAGGAGGTTTCGATGTCCTGCGATCTCTCGTCCAACCCGACCAACTACAGCGCCGCTTCCGATGACGACCTGATGGCCCGCATGAGCAGTGGGGAAGCCGATCCCTGCCTCCGCGAGCTGCAGGGCCGTTACGGCCGGCGGATCTATCACTTCGTCTACGGCCTCCTGAAGGACGCCCACACCGCAGGCGACGTGGCCCAGGAAGTGTTCGAGAAGGCCTACCTCAAGTCGCACCTCTACAAGGCCGGCACGAACTTCCGCGCCTGGCTCTTCGAGGTGGCGCGCAACCAGGCGCTCTCCACATTGCGGCACAAGAAGCGCAGCCCCCGCCCGATGAGCAGCCTGCCGCCGCCCGAAGGCGAATCCGAGGCCGCGGACCTGCTCGAGCTGCTGCCCGAGACCCACGAAGAACGCAGCCTCGAAGAAGGCGAGTTCATGCAGGCCTTCGCCGACGCCGTGCGCGACCTGC
>CAZSKV010000640.1:0-1966 GCA_964607495.1 uncultured candidatus Brocadiaceae bacterium | reverse complement strand
GGTGTTCCTGCCGTGGCTGTGGTGGCTGGCTTCCTGCCTCGGGGCGCGCGCCGGCCTGCTGCCGCTGCTCGGCCTCGTGCTCGCCGGGTTCTGCGTGATCGTCGGCGGCAACCCGCAGGTCGCCTTCCTCGGGGCGTGCTCGGTGGCCGTGCTCGGCGTGATCCGGATCCGGCAGTGGCGGCTCGCCGGCTGCGCGCGGGTCGCGCTCGCCGGGCTCTGTGCGCTGCTGCTGGCTGCGCCCTACTGCCTCGCCGGCTTCGAGTACATCGCCGAGTCGGTGCATCACCACGACGCGAGCTACGGGCGCGATGGCTACACGCTCGCGGGTGCGCTCGGGTTCGTGCTCGCTACGCCCTTCGGGGCGCCGGTCTCCCAGATCGTCGGAGGCGCCGCCGCGGTCGTGGACGCGCCGATCTACAGCGTGACCGCGCCGTACTTCGGGGTCGTGCCGTTGCTGCTCGCGTTGCTCGGCACCGGCCGCGGGCCGCTGCGCGCGGGTCTGCTCTGGCTCGGCTTCTGCGTGCTCGCGGGCAAGCTCTGCAACCTGCCGGGCACGGGCTTTCTCGGCTCCCTGCCCGGCTTCGACCAGACCAAGCTCTTCAAGTACGCGTACCCGGCGGCTGCGCTGCTGCTGGCGATGCTCGCGGGCAACGGCCTCGCGAGCCTCGAGCAGGGGGTGCCCTCGCGGCGGCGCCTCGTGACGGCCGGCGTGCTCACGGGTGCGATCGTGCTCACGTTGCTCGCCTGTGGCTGCGCGGCGATCGGCCAGCTGGCCGACCTCGGGGTCCGCTTCACCGGCGCGGGCGGCCTCGTCTTCGCAGGCGTACTGCTCGCGCTCGTGCTCTTCGCCGCGGCCAGGCTGCACGGCCGGGTGCGTCTCGCCGCCATCCTCGCGCTGCTCGCGCTCGAGCTGGCCGTCGCCGTGCCGCAGGCGTGGAACCCCCGGCGCGAGCCCTTCGCGCCCCCCGCCTACCTGCAGGCGATCCACGAGCGGCCGGGCACCTGGCGCGCGTTCCCGCTCTTCGGGATGCTGGTCGCGAACCAGAACGCGGCGCTCGGAGTCGACACGATCACCCTGCACGACGGCGTGTTCCCCGCGCGCTATGCGGCGTTCGTACAGCGCTTCCTGAACCCGAACGTCCGCCACTGGCCGGTGTTCACCGGCCAGGACCTCGGCGAGCTGCCGCGCGAGCTGCCGCTCGCGATGCGGCGCGTCGCCGACGAGCTCTTGCCGCAGGCGGTCGCCAGGGACGTGCGCGAGTCGGTGGCCGTCGACCTGCTGGCCGCGAGCTACGGCCGCTACCTCGATCTCGTGAACGTGCGCTACCTGCTGCTGCCGGCGCTGCCGCTGGTCGAGCAGATCGTGCAGGCGCTGCCGCCAGAGCGGTTCGCGGTCGTGCACCGCGACGCCGAGGCCCTGGTCGTGCAGCGCAAGACCGCGCTCGCGCGCGCGTTCTTCGCGCGGCGCTGCGAGCTGGTGCGTGACGCCGAGCAGGCGTTCGCAAAGATGGCCGAGCCGGCGTGGGATCCGCGCGAGGTCGCGTTCGTCGAGAGCCAGGATGCGGGGCGCTGCGCCGGGCCGGCGCAGGCGAGCGCGTTCGTGGAGTCACGGCGCAAGGCCTGCGAATTCACGATCAGCGCGCAGAGTGATCAGCCGACCTTCCTGCTGGTGTCGCAGTATCCGTACCCCGGTTGGCGCGCCGAGGTCGACGGCAAGCCGGCTGAGCTCGTGCCGGCGGACGGCACGCTGAGCGCCGTCGCGGTGCCGAAGGGGCGTTGCCAGGTGCGGCTCTTCTACGTGCCGCGATGGCGCGAGCTCGGCCTCTGGCTGCGGATCACCGGCGTGTTGCTGGTGCTCGGACTCGGCTGGCGGACGATGCGAGCAGGTCGTTGACCGCGCGGTGCGGGCTCGGCAAGATGCTCGGCCCGCAACGGGACGGTGCCATTAGCTCAATTGGTTAGAGCA
>CAZSKV010000639.1:0-2289 GCA_964607495.1 uncultured candidatus Brocadiaceae bacterium | reverse complement strand
ACAAGGATGCCGACATCGACGCGCTGGCGGCGCGCAGCAAGGGCGCGTGGATCGTGGTCGGCAAGGGCGGCGCGCAGAACAAGGCCGACAAGCTGTGCAAGGAGCACGGCGGCCTCGGGATCGTCCGCAACGGCGGCCAGCGGATCCTGACCGATGGCAACCTGAACACCAGGTGGAGCGCCCTGCCGACGGTTCCGATCGTCAACCTGCGTGCCGACCAGCACCAGGACCTCGTCGAACGTCTGACTCGCGGCGTTGGCGTCGAGCTCGAGTTCGACATCCAGAACCATTTCCGCAAGGGTCCGATCCCGGTCTACAACGTGATCGCCGAACTCAAGGGCCGCGAGAAGCCGGCCGAGCTCGTGATCGTCGGTGGTCACATCGACTCCTGGGACGGCGCGACCGGCACGACCGACAACGGCACGGGCACCGCGACCACGCTCGAGGTTGCCCGGCTCCTGACCGTGGCCGGCGCGAAGCCGCGGCGCACGATCCGCTTCATGCTCTGGTCGGGGGAGGAGCAGGGTCTGCTCGGCTCGCGTGCCTACATCAAGGCGCACCCCGAGGAGAACGCGCGGATCTCGGCCGTGCTCGTGCACGATGGCGGCACCAACTACGTCTCCGGCATCTGCGCGCTGGCCGACATGGTCCCGCTCTTCGAGAAGGTGTTCGCGCCGGTGCTGCAGCTCGATCCCGAGATGCCGTTCGTGATCCGCCCGGTCAAGAACCTGCCGTTCATGATCGGCAGCGACCACGATTCCTACCTGATGGCGAAGGTGCCCGGCTTCTTCTGGGACCAGAAGGGCCGCGCCGACTATGGCCACACGCACCACACGCAGCACGACACCTACGACGCGGCGATCCCCGAGTACCAGCACCACACGAGCCAGGTGATCGCGGTCGGCGCGCTCGGCATCGCGAACCTGCCCGGCCTCCTGCCGCGCCGGCAGGAGATCACCGGCCAGCCCAACGCGGCCGTGAGCCCGCGCCGGCTCGGCGTCGAACTCGACGCCGAGACCATGACGATCCAGGCGGTGCACGCCGAGGGCGTCGCCGCGGCCAGCAAGCTCAAGGCCGGCGACAAGATCCTCGCGGTCGAAGGCGCCGCGGTGAAGGACCGCACGGAGCTCGCGAACGCACTGAACGAGGGCGGCACGCGCAAGAAGCTCAAGGTGCTGCGTGCGGGCAAGGAAGTCAGCGTCGAGATCGTCTTCCCCGAGACCAAGAAGAAGAGTGGCGGCTGAAGGCGACGCGATCCGCGCCTGCATCGACCCCGGCGCCGCAACGCCGCTCGCGATCCTGACGCACGCGCACGGGGACCATGTGCATCCGGGTTGCGCGAGCTATGTCGCCACGCCGGAGACTGCCCGCATCGCGCGCGAGCGCGTGCGCCATGGCGCGACCTTCGCCGCGCATCGCTACGGCGAGCCCTTCGCGTGGGGTGCGGCGCGCGTTTCGCTGCATCCCTCGGGGCACATCCTCGGCGCGGCCCAGGTGCGGATCGAGGATGCGTGCGGGGTGACCGTGGTGACCGGGGACTTCAAACGCGAGGCCGATCCGACCTGCGCGGCGTTCGCGGCCCTGCGGGCGGACACGCTCCACTGCGAGGCGACCTTCGCCGCGCGCCGCTTCGTCTGGCCGGAGGTCGAGCAGATCGTGGCCGAGATCCTCGCCTGGTGGCGTGCCAACACGGCGCAAGGCCGGAGCTCGCTGCTGTTCTGCCACGCGCTCGGCAAGGCGCAGCGGCTGCAGGCGCTGCTCGCGCCGCACATCGACCCGCCGATCCTCGTACACCGCAAGATCGCCGTGATCGATGCGCTCTACCGCGAGCTCGGGGTCCAGGTCACCGGCGCGCGGATCCCAGGCGACCGGCCGCCGCGCTGGTTCGCGGGCAGGTTGATCCTTGCACCGCCCGGGATCGACTCCGGGGCCTGGCGCTGCCGCTTCGGCAAGCACGCGAAAGCCTTTGCCAGCGGCTGGGCCGGCGACGCCACGGCGCTCGCGCAGCGCGGGTTCGAGCGGGGCTTCGCGCTCTCGGACCACGCCGACTGGGCGGGGCTCCTGCGCACGGTCGAAGAATCCGGAGCGCGGCGCGTGCGCTTCAGCCACGGCATCGCCACCGAGCTGATCGAGGAACTCGGCCGGCGTGGCGTCGATGCCGCGCCGGCCTGATTCAGACGCCCATGGCGGTGAGCGGGGCGACGTTCTTGGCGAGGAAGAACCTGCCGATGTTGGCCGCGAAGGTCTCGCCGTGCTCGCGTTGCATCAGGTAGCTGCCTTCCATCGTTC
>CAZSKV010000638.1:0-8247 GCA_964607495.1 uncultured candidatus Brocadiaceae bacterium | reverse complement strand
GGATGCCCTCCATGATGTGGCCGCGCACGCCCTTGCCGGTGAACCCGCCGAGCGTCTCGACGTAGTTCGCGCCGGACACGGCGCGGGCGTTGTCCATGTCGACCGTGGGCTCGCTCCAACGATCGGCCCAGATCACGAAGTCGGAGGCGGCGACCTGCAGCAACTGGGCCTTCGTCAACGTCGCCTCGAGCAGCAGGTTCTCGGGGCCGAGGATGTCGATCCTGCCGCCGGTCTCCTCGATCAGGTTGACGAGGGCCTGGCGGTCGGACATGCGGTTGAAGAGCACGAGGTTGTAGCGCGCGGCCGGCAGCTCGGTGCCGGCGGCGAGATCATCGAGGATCGCACGATCGAGGCGGTAGGCGAGCTTCCAGTCGCCGACCCAACGCACGGCTGGCAGGGCCGCGACCTTGGCCCGCTGCTCCTGGCTCATGCGCACGAGGTAGCACTGCTGCGGCAGGTAGTTCTGGATCTCGACGCCCAGCTGCTCGAGCTGCGCGCGGTACTCGGGCAGCACCTGGCTCGCGAATTGCACGATCGCGAGGCGGCTGCCGGCGGGCGTGCCGAGTGCGAGCGGCACCATCGGCTCGCCCGAGGTCGGATCGAAGAACGCATAGCCGATCGTGATCCGCGTGTCGGCGTCCATCAGCTCCTGCCAGGACTTGCCGGCGTCACGGCTGATGGCCGAACGGGCGCGGCCCGCATCGTTCCAGATCCGGACCTGCGTCCGGGCATCGACCTGGATCAGGCGTTGGCCATGCACCGGCGTGACGGTGGCGGCGGAAGTCGGAGGTGTCTGACCGGCAAGGCCGGCCGCGAACGTCAGGACCGAAGCAGAAAGGAGCGCGTTCTGGAGGCGCAGCATGGAGGAGATCCTTGGCAGGAGAAGCAGTCTGACCCTGCATCGGAAGGTGGGGCAGGGCCCGCGCAAGCGCGCGGCGATACAGGGGACGTTCGGATCATCGCCGGGGTCCGCGCCGGCCACAACCCCACCTTCGGGCTGGCAGGAGTCTACTTCGGGCCCGGGAACTCCGGCGGCTCCGCCCACGACCCGTCCATGGCGCTGCGTTCAGGGAATTCCCAGACCAGAACCCGCGCGCGCAACCGGCCGCGCTCGATCCGCTCCAGGACGCCGAGCAGCCCGGTGAAGGGGCCGCCGGCCACCACGACGCTGCCGCCGTCGACGCGCCGCTGCAGCGCGAGGCTCAGTGCCTCGGCCAGGCCCTGCTCGGCGAAGCTGGTGCCGCAGAGCGCGATCTCGGCATCTTCCTGGCGCCGCGGCAGCGTCCCCTCGCCGGCGAGGGCGTGGACCGCGATCTCGTCGTGGCGGCCCCACAGACTCGACTCGACCGCGGAGCCGCGGCGGAACCCCAGTAGCCCCGCCAGGTCGCAGGGTCCGTCCTTGGCGTAGTAGAGCGGAGTGAGCGCCTGCGGCGGGGCCAGTTCCGCGAGCCAGCCGAGCTCCTCGAGGCGGCGCTGGATCGCCTGCGCGGCGAAGCCGACCCCGGAGCCACTCCAGTGCGAATCGTGCGGGTAATAGAGCTCGCGGCCAGGGTCCGCCCGGCGGTGGGCCGCGAACACCGTCGCCAGGTCCACGGTCGGGATCCCTGCCGCCGCGAACTCCGCGAGCAGCTGCGCGTAGAGGCCGCGCCGCGGTCCGAAGTCGGCGGCGAGGCGCTCGCCGTGCACCCGGGCCTTGTCGGGCACGATCGCAGCCAGCACCTGCACGCCGTGGCGAGCGCAGACAGCCATGAGCTGGCGCAGGAAGCGCGCGCGCAGCGGCTGTTCGCGCGCGAGGCGTTGCGGCTCCCAGATCAGCTCGTCGGCCAGGAAGAGCCAGCCGTCACGGCCGAAATGCACCTTGGGGCTGTCGAGCCAGCCGAGCGCGAAGAGGGTCTCGGTGTAGATCCCGCGGATCTGCCAGGTGAGCAGCGAGGCCTCGCGCAGTCGCGTCTCGACACCCTTCGTGAAGCGCCCGGAGCCGAGTTCGCGCAGCGTGCAGGCCGGCCACCCGGCTGTCGCCCGGGGGCGCACCGTGGCGCCGCAGAGCTGCAAGATCGGCGCAGCCGCGACCAGGAGCGTGAAGCCCACCGTGCCGTAGAGCCGCACCGCCCGCGAGATGGCACTCATCGCCCCGCTCCGAGGTCGGGCGGGTAGAGCCAGCCCCACTTCTCGCCGCTCTCGAACTCGCCGCCCTCGAGCACGCAGCGCTCGGGCCATTCCCAGAGCACGAGGCGCGCTCGGAGCTGGCCGGACTCGATCGCCGCGAGCGTCTGCAGCAGACCGGGGAATGGTCCCCGGCCCTCCACGACCCCACGCATGTCGATCCGCCGCGAGAGCGCGAGTGGCAGTGCGAGCGTCAGGCCGTTCGCCGAGTAGCTCGTGCCAGCGAGCGCGACGCCGGCGCTCGGCTGCACGAGACCGAATCCGGGCTCGGGGGGCACCGGCACCTCACCCTGGTGGCGATGGCGGAGGCGCTGCTGCAGTGCTCCTCCCACCCGGAACCCGAGCATGCCCACCAGATCGGGGTCGAAGGCCGCGTCGATCGGCGCGCGGCGGTAAGCCAGCTCCGGCCCCAGCAGCTCCTCCCACCCGAGTTCGGCGATCCGCGCGCGCACTGCCGCCGCGAACACCATCGCGCCGTGCAGCGTCCAGTGCGAGTCGCGCGGATGGAAGAGCAGCTGGTCGGGAGCCTGCGCCTTCGCGGCCAGCATCGCGCGTTCGCCATCGACGACCGCGAAGCCGTGGTCCGCGAGTTCGCGCCGCAGCAGGCCGTAGAGCCCGCGCTTGGCGGGCGGCAGCTCGCCGCTGGCCCAGCACTTCTCGGGGTAGATCCGGTCCTTGTCGGGCACGAGCAGCACGAGCACGCGCAGGTCCTTGGCCTCGGCCCGCTGGCGCAGAGCCTGCAGGAACCTGCTGCGTCGCGCCGCGAAGCGGTCCTGGTCGTTGAGCCACCAGGCCGGGTTGTAGTCGAGCCCGTAGCGCAGGAAGAGCCAGCCATCGCGCCCCACGTGCACGCGTTCCGAGTCGTAGAGGCCAAGGAGGTAGAGCGCTTCGCTCGCGAGCCCCCGGCCCTGCACCGTGAGCGGCGAACTCTCCTGCAGGTGCTTCTCCCAGGCCTTGGTGTACCGCCCGCTGGTCACCATCTCCCAGCTGCGTCGCGGCGGCAGGACCGACGCCTGCGTGCGCGCGTGCGGCGCCGCGAAGTAGAGCACGGGTGCGGCCGCGAGCAGGCCGCCGAACACGCAGGTGCCGAGGCCGCGCACGCATCGCCGTGCGATCCCGCTGCTGCCGCTGCCGGGGCCGTGATGCATCAGAACTGGAAGTAGATGAACGGAGAGTACTCGCGCGTGAAGAACTGCCCGAGCGCGAGCACGAACGCCGCGATCACGCCGAGCATGACCGCCGGATGGAAGCGCGTGACGAGGCGCAGCGAGTTCGGCGACCAGAACGCGATCGCGAGCGCGATCGGCAGCGCGAGCCACGCGATCTTCGCGTGCAACGCCGGCCACGGGATCGCGCCGAGACCGTGCAGCCCGCACATCCCGCCATAGATCGTGCCGAGCGTCCCGAGCGTGTCCGCGCGGAAGATGGCCCAACCGCCGAGCACGATCACGAAGGTCACCAGGCGGCGCGCGAACCGCGGCCACGCCGCGTACCGCGGCCGCCGGCCGGTCAGCCGCTCGACCGCGAGGAAGAGCCCCTGGTAGCCCCCCCAGAGCAGGAACGTCCACGATGCCCCGTGCCAGAGCCCGCCGAGCAGCATCGTCGCCATCAGGTTCGCGTAGGTGCGGCCCTCGCCCAGGCGGTTGCCGCCGAGCGGGATGTAGAGGTAGTCGCGCAGCCAGGTCGAGAGCGACATGTGCCAGCGCCGCCAGAACTCGGTGATGCTCTCGCTCTGGTAGGGCGAGTCGAAGTTGACCGGGAACTGGAAGCCGAGCATCCAGCCGAGTCCGATCGCCATGTCGGAGTAACCCGAGAAGTCGAAGTAGATCTGTGCGGCGTAGGCGGTCGTGCCGATCCAGCTCGGCAGGAGACCGAGCTGCCCCTGCGCGAACACCGGGTCGCAGATCAGCGCGCAGTTGTCGGCCAGCAGGATCTTCTTGGTGAACCCGATCATCACCAGGAAAACCCCCGAGCTGAACAGCATGTAGCTGTGCTCGCGGTGCACGAGTTCGCGGTCGACGTCGCGGTAGCGCACGATCGGGCCGGCCACCAGCTGCGGGAACATCGCGACGTAGCACGCGAAGTCGAGCAGCGAGCGGGTCGGCTGCACTTCGCCCTTGTAGACGTCGATCGTGTAGCTCATCGACTGGAACGTGAAGAACGAGATGCCGACCGGCAGCACGATCGCGTCCCACGGGACCGGCGTCTGCTGCGACCAGGTCAGCAGCGTGTTCATCGAGTCGACGAGCAGGTTCGCGTACTTGAACCACGCGAGCAGCGCGAGGTTGCTGACGATCGAGATCACGAGGTAGCGCCGGCGCGTCGTGTCGTCCTTGCTCCCCTTCGCCCCCATCGCCAGCCCGATCGAGAAGTCGATCAGCGTGATCAGCACCATCAGGCCGCAGTACTGCGGCTTCCACCAGCCGTAGAACGCATAGCTCGCCAGCGTCAGCCAGAGGTTCTTCGCCCGCAGCGGCAGCAGGTAGTAGGCCGCGAGGAAGAGCGGCAGGAACAGAACAGGAAGACGAACGAGGCGAAGACCATGGACGCTGCCGCGCAGTCTTAGCGCTGGAAGGGCCGATCCGGGAACAGCCGGTTCACCACAACCTCCGCGTGCGCTGGCCGCGCGGCGTCGTGGGGTCGAGCGGCAGGGTCCGCTTGTCGAGGGTCAGCGCGTCCAGCTCCTTGCCGGCGGCGGTCAGGGCTTGGAGCCGGAGTTGCGGGCCCTCGACGCGCACCTGCACGAAGTGGTAGGCCGCGGCCGCCGCCTTGCGCTGCGGGTGGTCGCGGAGGTCGTAGAGGCTCTTGCCGCCGCCACCGGTCACCACCTGGACCAGCGTGCCGGGCTCGCCGAAGCGCTGGTAGACGTGGTCGTGGCCGCAGAAGAAGAGATCGACCTTGGCCGCGAGCAGCGCCGGCAGCAGATGCGTCACGAGGTCGCCGCGGTCGCCCTGGCGCGAGCCCGACCAGATCGGGTAGTGCCCGGCCACGACCAGCCACGGTTCGTCGGCCCGCGCGAGCTCGCGCGCGAGGAACTCGAGGCTCGGATGCCCTGGCGCGAGCGCCTGGTTGCAGTCGAGCACGATGAAACGCACCGGCCCGGCGGCGAACGCATAGCAACGCTCGTCCCCGGTCCACTCACCCTGCGGCAGGTGGAAGCAGCGCAGCAGCTGCCGTCCGGCGTCCGCGCGCACCGGGTCGGCGTTGCCCAGGTCGTGGTTGCCGAGCATCGCGTAGCACGGGGCGTGGCGCAGGAGCTCGGCGAATGGCCGGAAGAACCCGGTCGTGTAGTGCCGGGCCTCGCCCCAGGGGTAGACGACGTCGCCGACGTGCAGCCACAGGTCCGGGCGCGCGTTGGCCATCGCGGCGCCGACCGCCGTGACCTCACGGCTGGTCGGGAGCACCTCGAGCCGCGCGAGCGTGCCGACGAGCGGCGAGTTCTGCAGCCACACCCAGGGTGGCAGTCCACCCGAATCGCCGACCACGCAGAACGCGAGCGGCTTGCGGTCGTCGCGCGCGAAGGTCGCGAAGCTACCCTCCTCGGCGCCGAGCCGGTAGCGATAGCGCGTGCCGGGCTGCAGGCCGGTCAACGCGAACTCGTGGCGCCGCCGCGGGGGATGCTCGACCGTCGCCAGCGTGCCGCCGGCTTCGGGGATCCACTCGAGCCGCAACGGGGCTGGCGCCGCGAGGATCTTGCACAGCAACGCGCTGGTCGGCGTGACGTCCTGCACGCACACGCCGCTGGTCAGCGGCGGGTCGGCCCATACCGGCACCCACAAGAGCACGAGTCCGAGCACCCAGAGCCAGCGGCGCAACACGCGGCGAAGGGTAGCCGCGGCGGCGGGGCGCCAGGATCGGTTTTTTTCGCGGCGCGTCCGCCGGACTACTGGATCGTCAGCACGACCGCGTTGGTCATCGTCAACGGCGTGTTGCGGCCATTGCCGAGATCGACGATCGCGACCTGGGCCTGGAGCTGCGCGCCCACGAGCCCGGGATCGTTCGGGATCGGCAGCGGCTGCACCAGCGCACCCTCGCCCCGCGCCGCATTGCCGCCTCCGGTCTGCCCGGCGACCGTGAGCTGCGGGTCGACCAGGAGCAGGCAGCCGGGGGTGCCCATCAGCCCCATGTCGAACGGCTGCCAGTTCGGGTTGGCGCCGAGCAGCAGCAGCACCGGCGCGGCCGGCGCCGCGCCGTGCACTTCGAGCGCAAAGGTCTGGTTGCCGATGGCCGGACTCTGGGCTGCACCGAGCACCGGCACGTTGCCGAAAGAGCCGACACACGCCGAGCCGAGCGCCTTCACGCCCGGCGCGTTCACGAAGAGTCGGGTCGGCGTTCCCACCGTCGCGCTCGCGTCGGCGCCCGCGAACCCCCAGCGATCCCCGAGCGAAGGCTGGCCGTCGCCGTCGACCGTGTTGCAGACCGCGTGGACCTGCACGAGCCCGGTCTGGGTCTGGGGTGCGGTGTAGCCGAAGGTCCAACTGCGCGAAGAGCGGTTCGAGTGCGTGATCTCGGTGCCCTGGAAGTTGATCCGCGTGTTCGCCCCGGCCGCCAGCTGGCCCCGGGTCACGAGGGCGGCGAACCCGCCCTGCAGCAGCGGGTTGACCGCGCCGCCGCTGGCGGCCACCGTGAGCGAGAGCTGCTGGCCGAGGTCGAGCGAATATGCGCTCGGCAGGATCGTGACCGCGAGCCCGGAGCCACCCGGCGTCCCCGGTCCATGGCAGCTACCGCAACTCGGGGTCTGGAACACGAAGGGTCCGGCCGGGAGCACTCCCGAGCTGTGGGAGCGAAGCAGGGTCGCGGACAGGCCGAACCCGGCCAGGATCAGGGAGCAGGGAACCAGGATTCGCATCGGGAATGGGCGGGACCAAGTATGCGCCATGGCGCGCAACGGGGCTCGCCCCCATCTACGCGCGCGCTGCCATCCTGGGTTCCATGCACTTTTCACTTTCCGCGGCGCGCCCTCCCGCCGCGGTCCAGCCTGCGGTCACTGGATGTTGATCGCGAGGCCGTTGGTCAGCGTCAGCGGCAGCGGCCTGCCGTTGTTCGCATCGGCGATGACCGCCTGCACCTGGATCTGACCGTTGCGCAGCGCCGGATCGTTCGGCAGCGGCAGCGGCACGGTCGCGGTGCCCTCGGCACGCAGCATGTCGCCGGCGCTCGTGATCGTGTTCAGCGACACCAGCGGCCCGACCAGCAGCTTGCAGCCGGGGACGCCAACGACCCCCAGGTCGATCGGCTGCCAGGCCGGGTTGGCGCCGATCAGCACCGTGACCGGCGAGGTCGGCGCGGCGCCGTGCAGCTCGAGTGCGAAGTTCTGGTTGCCGACCGTGGGCGCCTGCTTGCTCCCGAGGACCGGATGCTGGTTCCAGCTGCCGACGCAGCCGTCGCCGAGCGGCGCGACACCCGGCGCGTTCACGAAGAGGCGGACCGGGGTCGACTGCGTCGCGGAGCTGCTGTAGCCGTGGAAGCCCCAGTAGTCACCGGCGTCGGGCACGCCATTGCCGTTGACGGTGTTCACGACGGTGTAGAGCTCGACCAGACCGGGCGTGGCTGGCGCCGTGTAGCCGTAGGTCCACACGCGGTTGTTCGCGGCGAGGGCCTGGGTGTGCGTGACCACCGTCCCAGCCGGCAGCGGGACCTGCGAGTTGGTCCCGGCCGAGAAGGTCCCGGCGGTGGCTTCCATGCAGAAGCCGCCCCAGGTCGACAGCGTCTGTCCGCCGGTCGCCGACGTCGTGATGCTGATCTGTTGCGCCGGGGTCAGGGCCCGCGCACTCGGCGCCACCGCGACCGCGAGCGAGAGTCCGCCGGGAAAGAGCCGGTGGCAGGCCGCTGCGCCGCAACCCGGCACGGCGCGCGTGACGTTTTGCGGGACGGGTCCAGCCAGCCCCTGGTAACCCGGATAGACACCGTTGCCGTAGCCGACCAGCAGGGTCGTGACCAGGAGCGGCGCGGGAGCGAACACGAGCAGGAGGCGAGGGTGCAGGATCATGTGGGTGATGGACGGTCGCGGGGAGCGCACATGTTCGGCCAAGTTCTCCGCTTGGCAAGCCCTTCTCTGCGTCGCTACAGCGACGATTGCTCGCC
>CAZSKV010000637.1:0-5220 GCA_964607495.1 uncultured candidatus Brocadiaceae bacterium | reverse complement strand
GCGCTTGCGGTCGGCCAGCGCGAGCTTGTCCCGGGTGTCCTTCTCGCGCTTCTCGAGGTTGGCGACCGTGAGGCCGTCCTTCTCGATCTTCGTGACCATCGCCTTCGCGAGCGTGATCGTGCCACCCTCGACGCGGATCTCGAGCATGCCGTTCTCCTCCTTGAGGAGCACGCCCTCGACGATCTGCGGCGTGCCCGCCTGCATCTTCTTGGCGTCGTCGGCAGGACCGAAGTGGAACTTGTCGGCCAGCGCGGGCCGATGGAACGCGAGCGTGGCCAGCGCGGCCAGGGACAGACGGAGCATCATGGCGATCAGTGGGGGTAGAGGAGCGGAACGGGAGCGCTCAACTCTACCCCGCACCGCCGGCCGAGGTGGCAGGCGGTGGAGCCGCCGATGCGACCGGTGCGTTCGCTACTGATTGCCGCCCACGAGGGTGTCGAGAGCGTTCGAGTGCACGATGCCGAGCGCCGTCGACCCGATGTCGACGATCGCGAAGGTCGTGTAGACGTGGCCGCCGATCAGCGCGGGATTGTTCGGGATGGTGACCGGCAACGCGATCGCGCCGGAGCCGTCCGTGGTCACGCCGACCGTGTTGTCGATGCTCTGGTAGAGGAAGCACGGTGCCATGCCGATGAACGTGAGGTCGAGCGGCAACTTGAACGCGCCCCAGACGGACTTGGAGCCGCCGAAGTAGAACGCGGCGGGGGTGAAGGCGCGGGCCTGGCTCAGTTCGAAGTTGACCGCCACGCCGATGTTCGGCTCGCCGCCCTTCGCGATGGCCGTGTGCACGGGGACCCGGCCGTTCGTGCCTCTGCAGCCGGCGCCGAGCGTCGTGAACGTGCCGCTCGTGTGCTGGAAGTAGACCGCCTCGGCGGTGGTGTCAGCCGTCATCGGCAGGTTCGCGGTCGTGAGCCCGACCGTGCCCGGGACGCCGTTGACGCGCCAGTAGCGCAGCGGGTTCGCGCCGATCGTGGCGGGCGCGGTCAGCGTGACCGAGGTGCCGTTGCGGTACTGCCGCGAGAACGCCGTCGTGCCGTTCTGCAGGTTGTTCAGGTCGGCGAGGCTCACGGTGATCGCCACCCCCGAGGCGGGGTTCAGCGACGAGACCGACAGGTTGCGGCGGGCATCGAAACGGGCCTGGGCGGAGTGGGCCGTGCCACCGATGTCCGCCACCGCGAGCTTGACCTGGCCGGCGGCCTGCGGCGTGCCGTTCAGGACCCAGTCCCGGAACAGATAGGTCGTGGTACCGGACACGTGCGCCGCGGGTGCGGTCAGCGTGTAGCCCTGCCGCGCGGCGAAGGTGCGCGTGAAGTTGGTGGTGCCGTTCTTCTGGCCGCCGAGATCCGTCTGGTCGACCGTGATCGGAACGCCGGTGACCGGCGTCGAAGTGACCTGCAGCGGCACGTCGGCCCACTTGTTCGCAGCGCGCCCGAACCACGTGAAGTTCGGTGTCTGGTTGGCGTTGCCCGTGCCATTGCGCACGGCCATGCTCGTGCCCACGAAGGTGTAGGTAGACACCGGGTGGCGTTCGGTCGAGAAGTAGTCGCCCCACACGTTGGAGCCGGGACCGTTCGTGCCGCCGATCACGAATGCGTTGTCGAGTGGCGCAAAGGTCGGACTGATCGCATCGAAGAGCCAGCAGTACGAGCTCGGATGCTGGCCCGCGGCGCCGCCACCACCGGCCGAGATCGTGCCGCCGATGTCGCCGTTCGCGGCCACCGCGCAGCTCGGGAAGGCCCAGGCATACGTGCCGTTCCACACCGAGGAGCCACCGGTGTTCAGCAGCGTCGCGCGGTCGAAGGTCTCGATCCGCACGAAGGGTTGCGGGAAGCCGAGACCCGCGTTCGAGTTCCACATGAATCCGACCCTGCTGCCGGTGTCGAACCCACCCTTGATCCTGTGGTCGTCGCGACCGAGCCAGTCACGGCCATCGGGACCGATGGAGCTCATCGTGCCCGTGTACCAGGCGCCGACCGGGCGATCGAAGAACATGACTTGGTTGGTCGCCTCGATCCACTGGTAGATCCGCATCGACACGGTCGTCGTGTGCTGCCCCCAGAACATCCGGTCGGTCGCGCCATGGGTCAGGCGCCAGGTCCCAAGCGACTGGTTGTAGAAGTGGTAGGTGAACCCCGCGCCGGTCGAGAGTTCGAGCAACGGCATCTTGATGCAGGTCGTGCCTTTGTAGACGTAGGGGCTCAGCGTGAAGATGTTCGAGGTGACGTAGAGCCAGTTGTTCGAGATCGCGACGTGCGGGAAGTCGAACCAGTGGCCGGTCCCGTAGCCGACGGCTGACGGGTTGAAGGTCCAGTAGTAGAAGGCCGCGTTCTTCAGGTTCGCGGTGCTGTTCGCGACCGCGAGCCGGAACGAGCCCCAGCCGGTCGCCGCGCTCTCCATGTACTGCAGGTACCAGGCCGTGAAGTTCCGCTGCGGCACGTGCACCGTGTACTGATCGCAACAGAAGCCGCCGTCCACCGCCGGGAACTTCGTGTAGGGGTTCACATAGCCCCAGGACTTGCCATGGTCGCCCGAGATCGAGGCGTACCAGTTGCCGGTCATCAGGACCGCGTCCTGCTGCTGGGCGCAGGCCGGTTCACCGACCAGGGACGTGCTGCTCGCGGTCGCGGTCGCACTCAGGGCCGTGTTGACGAACACGTTAGGAGCCAAGGGTCGTGGGCCGGCGTCGGCGAAGCTCTCGGGGCCAGGCGGCAGCCCACGGCCGCTTTGCACGGGGATCGGAGGGGTGGTCGGGTGCACGCGTTCGCACTTCGCTGCCGGCACGGCCGGAGGGGTCGGCAGCAGACCCGGCGCCGTCCAGGTGGCCGGCGGCATGAAGCCGCTCTGCACCTGGCCCATGGACTGGGCCCTGAGGTCGGGACCGGTGAGAGAACACAGGGCGAGCGCGGCCCAGGCGAGTGAGGCCGCCAAGGCACGGTTGAGCAGCAGGACGGGATGCATGCGTGACTCCTGGGGGATGGTGCGCGGGCGGCAACCGCCGCGCGGGGTTCGAGTGACCACTGGCTGGAAATCCCCCGCGCAGGTTTTGTTACACCAGGATTCCCCCGCGCGCGCGGCTCAGTGGTGCGCGAGCAGCCAGTTGTCACCGTGGCCCACGGAGACCTCGAGCGGCACGTCGAGCTGGACGGCGCCTTCCATCGCCTCGCGGACCAACGCCGTGACTGCGTCGACCTCGGCCACCGGCACGTCCAGCACGAGTTCGTCGTGTACCTGCAGCAGCAGCCTGGCGCGCAGCCGGTGACCGGCCAGGTCCGCGTGCAGCTTGAGCATGGCCTTCTTGATGATGTCGGCGGCCGTGCCCTGGATCGGGGTGTTGATCGCCATGTTCTCGGCCTGGATGCGGCGCATCGGGTCGTCGCTGGTGATGTCCGGCAACGGGCGCTTGCGCCCGCAGAGCGTCACCACCTCCTTGGTCTCGCGGGCCCTCGCGAGCGTCTCGTCGATGAAGCGCTTCACGCCGGGCAGGGCCTTGAAGTAGCTGTCGATGAAGCGCTTGGCCTCGGCCGGGGTCATGCCCGTCTCCTGCGCGAGCCGCGAGGCGCCCATCCCATAGATCAGGCCGTAGTTGATGATCTTCGCCTGGGACCGCAGCTCGGGAGTGACCATGCCCGGCAGCAGGCCGTGCACGATCGCCGCGGTCTTGGTGTGGATGTCCTCGCGGCGGCGGAAGGCCTCCCTCAAGGTCGCGTCGCCGGACATGTGCGCGAGGATCCGCAGCTCGATCTGCGAGTAGTCGGCGGAGAGCAGGACCCAGCCCTTGGCCCGCGGCACGAAGGCCTTGCGCACTTCGCGTCCCTCGGCGGTCCGGATCGGGATGTTCTGCAGGTTCGGATCGTCCGACGAGAGTCTGCCGGTCGCGGCGACGGCCTGGTTGAACGAGGTGTGCACGCGCCCGGTCACGGGGGAGACCATTTTGGGCAGGGCGTCGACGTAGGTGCCCTTGAGCTTGCTGAGCTGGCGGTACTCGAGCAGCAGTTGCGGCACCTCGTGATGGCGCGCGAGCTTCTCGAGCACCTCCGCGTCGGTCTTGTACTGCCCGGTCGCGGTCTTCCGCGGCTTCGAGATGCCCGCGGCCTTGTGCACCTCGAGCTTCTCGAACAGCACCTGCGCGACCTGCTGCGCGGAGTTCAGGTTGAAACCATGCCCCGCACGCTCGTGCACGCGTTTCTCCATCGCGTCGAGACGGACCTGCCATTCCTGGGCGAGGCGCGCGAGGTGGGCGGTGTCGAGCGTGATGCCCTCGCGCTCCATGCCGAGCAACACCTCGATCAAGGGCATCTCGAGCGTGTCGAAGAGCTCGCGCAGTCCGGCCCGGTCGAGTTCGGCGGCGAGCTTCTCGTGCACGCGCCACGTGAAGTCGGCGTCCTCGCACGCGTATCGGCCGGCCTTGTCGATCGGCACCTTGTCGAAGGTGATCTGCTTCTTGCCGGTGCCGATCAGCTCGCTGGTCGGGATCTTCTGGTAGCCGAACCAGCGCAGCGCCAGCGCATCGAGGTTGTGCTGGCCGATGCCCGGCGAGAGCAGGTAGGAGGCGAGCATGGTGTCGAACACGAAGCCCTTGGCCTCGACGCCGGCGGTCAGCAGCACCGCGCGGTCGTACTTGCAGTTCTGGCCGACCTTGGCCACGTGCCGGTCCTCGAGCGGCCCGCGCAACGCCGCGAGCAGCACCTCGGGGGCCGCGAAGCCGTGGTTGAACGGCACGTACCACGCGCGGCCCGCGACCGTGCAGAACGACATGCCGACGATCCGCGCCTGCAGCGTGTCGAGGCTCGTCGTCTCGGTGTCGAACGCGAAGCGCTTCGCCTTGCGCAGCTCCGCGCGCAGCTCGTCGAGCTGGGCGTCGCTGGTCACGATCCGGTAGTCCTGCGCGCCGACTGCCTGCGCCTCGCGCGGCAGCGTCCCCAGCAGCGACTCGAACTCGAGCTCCCGGTAGAGCGTCTCGAGCTGCTTGCGATCGGGATGCGCGGGCCCGAGCTCGGTGACGGCGATGTGCACCGGCACGTCGGTGTGGATCGTCACCAGCTGCCGCGACAGGCGCGCGAGGCCGGCGTGCTCCTGCAGGTTCGCGGCGACCTTCTTCTTCTTGACCTTGGCGGTCCCGGACAGCGTCGCGTCGAGCGTGCCGAACTCGCGGATCAGCTCGGCCGCGGTCTTCTCGCCGACGCCGGGCACGCCCGGCACGTTGTCGGAGCTGTCGCCCAT
>CAZSKV010000636.1:0-4301 GCA_964607495.1 uncultured candidatus Brocadiaceae bacterium | reverse complement strand
TCCGGTTGGGAGACCCGGCAACTACGCGGAGCGCTGGAAATCGACACTCCCCCGGCGTGGGTCACACTCCTCCGACTGCCGGAGCAGCCGCGTGATCCTTGGTGGATGAACCCTGCCGCCCGAGCACGCTGCCCCTGGATGGTCGCAGGCTTCGCGAGCCCCTCCGGGCCCACCCAGCACGCCGGAGCAGCGTGCTAGAAGAACTCCACCAGCCAGCGCAGCGTCCTGCGCTCCTTCTTCGTCTCCTCGAGCAGCGTGATCTCGCACCAGTAGCGCTGCCCCGGCGCCACCTGCTGGCCCTTGGGGCGGAAGATCAGGCAGTAGGGGATCCCCGGACCACCGGTCACCGCGCTGACCGCCTCCACCTCGAGGGGCGCGCCCTGTGGCAGGTAGCGCCCGTCCAGGCCGAGCACGCGGATCCGCACCTTGGCGGCGTCCGGCGCGCGGAACCGGTTGGGGTTCAGCGACACGCTCCAGGCATGGCCTGCGCCGAAGTAGCGCGCCGGTAGCAGACCCCGCGGCGGATACACGACCGCGTCGTATTCGGGCAGCTTGCTGCGGCTCGCATCGAAGGACCACATCGCGGCGTAGCCGCCGCTCGCACCGAACCCGGTCCTGAGCATCGCCGGGTTCAGGCACCAGCGGCGGTGGCCGACCCGCGCGATGTTCGTGGGGTCGGAATCGTCCATGTAGGAGTGCACCGACCCCGGCAGGTCGGTGCCGACCGACAGGTTGCTGCTGCTCGTGCCGGTGAACGCGAAGCGGTACTCGGCTTCCGGCCAGCCCGGATTCTCCGGCGTGTGGTCGAGCTTGCCGATCGCCGCACAGAGCCGGGCCGCGGCCGCGCAATGGCGGTTGAGGTCGGCGTCGAGCCGCAGGTCGGCGTAGGGCAGATCGCAGAGGTAGCGGTAGCTCTGCAGGACCTGCAGTGCGCCCTCGGGCGAGTTCGCCGGCTGCAGCGGGCCGAGGCCGGCCAACGTGCGGTCGATCTCAGCCGCGCTCTTGGGGTGCGCGACCACATCGAAGATCTGCACGAGCACGCCCGCGCGCCATTCCTGGACCCAGGCGAGCCGGCCATGCTCGACGACCTCGCACTTGCCGTGCTGCCGGCCGGCCTGCCACTTCGAGCGGAGCTCCCGCGAACCGTCGGCCGCGCGCTCAAGGCAATCGCCTTCCCGGACTCCGCCCTTGATCGTCTCGCGCAGGGCGAGCGCGCCATCGGCGTGGAACGCCTCGTGCAGTCCTTCGAGCACACCGGCCCGGTACCAGGCTCTCTCGCTCAGCTTGCCGTTCTCGTGCCAGCCCTGGAACTGCCCGGTCTTCCGACCTTCCGGATCGATCGTGTAGCGGGCCTTGGGGGTCCCCGACGGCCACACCTCCTTCAGCTCCTCGAGCGTGGGCTGGCTCTGCGCGCGCAGCATCACCGCGAGGCAGAGCACGCCCGCCGCAGCGAGGTTCATGGCAGCAGCAGGAGCTTGCCGGCGGTCGCGCGGCTCTCGAGCAGGGCATGCGCCTGCGCGGCCTCGGCGAGCGGCAGCGTGCGGTCGATCCGCAGCGAGATCGCGCCGCGCGCGAGCCAGGCGAAGAGGTCGCGCATGCGCAGACCGATCGCCTCCCGCGTGTGCGCGTAGTGCTTCAGCGCCGGGCGCGTGACGAAGAGGCTGCCGCGGGTCGCCAACTCGCTCAGGTCGAAGGGCGGCACCTTGCCGCTCGATTGTCCGTAGAGCACGAGCATGCCGCGCGGGCGCAGCGCGGCGAGGCTGTCCATGAACGTGGCCTTGCCGACCGAGTCGTAGACGACGTCGGCGGCGACGCCGGTGAACGACTCCTGGTCGTAGCGGATCACGCGGTCGCAGCCGGCGGCGCGGGCGAGCTCCGCCTTGGCCGCGCTCGACACGGTGCCGATGACCTTGGCCCCGCGCAGCTTGCAGACCTGCACGAGCAGGCGACCGGCGCCGCCGGCCGCCGCGTGCACGAGCGCCGTGTGGCCTGGACCGACCGCGAACGTGCTGCACGCGAGGTAGTGCGCGGTCATCCCCTGCAGCAGCAGCGCCGCCGCCGTCGTGAACTCGATCCCCGCCGGCAGCGGCACCACCTTCCAGGCGTCCACCACGGCGTGCTCGGCGTAGCTGCCGCCGTGCATCGCCCAGGCGACCCGGTCCCCGACGCGCAGGTCCGCCACGTCCTCCCCGAGCGCATCGACGACCCCGGCGCCTTCCACTCCCGGCGTGAACGGCAGCGGCTGCGGATAGAGCCCGGTCCGCTCGTAGACGTCGATGTAGTTCACGCCGCTCGCGCGCAGCGTGACGCGGACCTGGCCCCTGCCGGGCATCGGCATCGGCAGCTCGGCAAGGCGCAGGACGTCCGGCCCGCCAGGCTGGGTCACGCGGATCGCGCGCATCCCCTGCCGCTACCTCTTCTCGACCCTGCGCACGATCCGCAACCCGGACCAGGTCTCGTCGATCGCACAGACCTTGTTGTCGACGAGCCCGGCGGCGAGCGCGGTCCCGCGCACGACGTCCTCGGTCACGTCGGTCGGCACCTTGGAAGCCTGCTTGGGCCATGCGATCCACAGGCCGCCGCCCGTCGCGAGGCGGTCGACGAGCTCGGCGAAGCGCGCCGCGAGCTCGGTGTGGCGGCTGGTGAAGAACACGATCACGTCGTACGGCGCGCCTCCGACCAGGCGGTTGACCACCGAGATCCGCTCGGGCAGCGAGCCGAGGACTTGCGAGAAGTAGGGCGGCGCCCCGAGGAACGCGAGCCGGTGTCCGGTCTTGATCCCGAGCTTCTTCGGCAAGGGAGTGCCTGAGTATCCGGCCATCAGTAGGTCGCGTTGCTCTTCACGTCGGAGACTTCGAGTGGGAGCGTCAGGTTGCCTGGGTCGTAGGTGACTGCCTGCCAGTAGAGGACCACCGAAGCCGGCACGGTCGTCGGGATGTTGAGCTGCGTGATCGCGGTTCCCGTGGTGTCGGCAGCCATCGTGACGACGACCGTCAGGTCGGTGAAGGCGTTGCCGATGCCGAGCGAGACGACGTTTTGCAGCGAGCTGGGCTGGTTGCTCAACGAGAGCAGCAGCAGCGCGTTCCACGCCTTGTCGCTGTGCACCTTGTAGGGCAGCGCATAGCCGCGCAGCGCGAAGATCGGCACCTCGAGCGCGCTCGGATGGTTGCCCGCGGTCTGCAGCGGCAGGCCGTTGCTCGGGCCCTTGCCGTTGGTCGCGACGACCTGGGCCGCGCCGATCGGAGCCGGGCTCGCCGGCCGGAACCGGAGCGTGGTCGGCGAGACCTTGGTCATCGATGCGGCCAGGAGGCCGCCGACCTCGACCTTCTGCACGGTGTCGAGGTAGGTGCCGGTCACCGTGATCTCCGCCGGGAGGTAGGACGTCACCGCGCCCGGGCTCAGCGAGGTCAGCACGGGGGCGAACGGCGGCGGCGGATCGTCGAGGCAGGAGAGCGAGTTCTTGAAGCCGACGATCGTCGCGCTCGACACCGCGCCGAAGCTGGTCAGGATGCCTGCGCAGCCGCCGAGCCCCGAACACATGATGTTGCAGGGTGGAGTCGAATCGCAGTGGGGTGCATTCCAGTTGTGCCCGGTCTCGTGCGCGACGAGCCCGGCGTTGGTGGTCAGGCTCGAGGCGTACACCTTGGACACGCCATAGGCCGAACCGACACTGCACACGACGCCGAGGTAGGCGATGCCGACGACGCCCGAGAACGAACCCTTGCCGGTGAACATGTGCGCGAGGTCGCGCTTCACTCCGGTGTGGCTCGAGTTCCAGCGGCTGCCGAATTGCGTGAGCAGCGAGTTCATGTCCGTGCCGCTGTAGGTCGCACTCGTGCGGATGATCAGCGCGGTCAGCGTGTAGCCGATCTCGCAGTCACGCCGGTAGATCACGTCGACTGCGTTCAACACGTTGTTGACCGCGTTCTGCACGTTCGTCGTGTTGCTGCCGTTGCGGACGTAGTAGTCCTCGTCGGCGTCGATCGCGATCTCGGCGATCTTCAGCGCCGCGGGCCCGGGTCCGCCCGCACCGCCGCCGGCCAGGGGCCCGGCGTGCTGCAGGCCGCAACGCGCGTCGCCGAACAGCTCGTCCTCGGCGCGGAACACGACATGCCACGCCGGCGGCAGGCCCGGCAGCAGTTTCGCGACGGGCTCGATGCCGAAGGTCTGCTTGCCGCCGACCCGGATCAGTGCCGAGAGCCGGCCGGCCTCGATGCTGCCGGCGACCTGGCTGTCGGCGAGTCCCTGGATGCTGCCGCGGCAGGTCATCGCCGGCGCGGCCGGGATCTCGAGCACCTGCT
>CAZSKV010000635.1:0-5327 GCA_964607495.1 uncultured candidatus Brocadiaceae bacterium | reverse complement strand
CCTTGGCGTCGAGGCGCTGCAGCGTCGCCACGAGCTCGGTCGCCTGGTCGGTCGCGCGGCGCGCGCCGCGCCGGTCGAGCGTCGCGACGCGCTTCGCGACCTCGCCGCCGCGCCGCCCGAGTCTGGCGCGCAGGACCGGTTCGACCTCGGGCGCACGCGCGAGCTCGGCGTCCGGCATGCGCCCGGTGTAGTGGTCGGCGAGGGCGGGATCGGCCGGCAGCAGCACTTCCTTGCTCAGCGTGCGCAGCTGGCGGAGGGTCTCGTCGAACACGTACTCGAGGTAGTAGTCCATCGGCTGCGCGAGCGCGGCGAACGCAACCTCCGCCGCCCGGCCGACGTCGGCGCCGGCGAAGAAGCTCGCTGCCCGCACCGCCTGCAGCCGGACCCGCGGATCCGGGTCGGCAGCCAGCTGCTGCAGCCTTGCCAGCGGATCCTCGACGCGGTCGCGCCAGGCGCAGAGCACCCGGGTCGCCGCGGCGCGCGCCTGGGCGTGCGGGGAGCCCAACACGCGCTCCAGCAGCGCCGCATCGACGACGTCGAGCGATTGATGCAGCCACAGAGCCTCGGTCAGGTGGTGCGCAAAGCGCGGCTCGTTGCGGTCCAGGGTCTCGACCCACGGGCGCAGCGCCGCCACGACCTTGGCCGGTTCATGGCAGCCGAGCTCGAGCTTGGCGAGCGTACGGACGTCCTGGACCTCCGAGCGCAGCAGGGGGAGCAGGGCGGCGATCGGCTGGCCGGCGATCCGCGGTCGCGTCGCGAGCGGCCGGCCCTCGTAGGTGATCCGGTAGATCCGGCCGTGCTCGTGGTCGCGGTTCGGGTCGCGCAGGTGGTGCTGCAGATGGCCGATGATGACCTGCGTCCAGTCGCAGAAGTAGATCGCCCCATCGGGTCCGTTGCTGACGCAGATCGGGCGGAAGGTCGGCAGCTCCTTCGGATCGGCCGACACCAGGTGTTCGATCGTCTCGCCCTTCAGGCCCGAGCCGTCCTGGGTGACCCGGACGCGGGTGATCGCCTGCAGGCCGATCACGTTCAGGTTCAGGAAGTCACCTTGCCAGTCGGGCGGAAAGTGCGCGCTGCTGACCATGCCGGTGCCCGGACAGGGGCGCGATGGACGCGACCAGAACTCCCGCATTGGCGGGTGCTTGCCGGCATCGAGGTGGCCGCTGATCGCCGGCCCGAAGAAGGTGTGGTTGCCGGTCGCGTTGGTCAGCAGGTCGTTGCCCCACTCGTCCCAGACCTTGCCGTGCGGGTTCACGAGTTCGTAGGCGGCGTAGAGCTCGACCCTGCCGGTGCGCGGTTCGAAGCGCCACACACAGCCGTCGGCGTGGCGCAGCGGCCCGCGCGCGGTCTCGATCTGCGTGCGGTGGAACACGCCATCGCTCAGATAGGTGGCCCCCGCGGGATCGAGGCCCATCGAGTTCGTCGTGTGGTGGCTGTCGGCGCTGTCGACGCCCATCACGACGCGTTCCTTGAAGTCGGCCTTGCCGTCCCCGTCGGTGTCGCGCAACCACCAGACGTCCGGCGCCTGCATCAGCAGCACTCCGTCGCGATAGAACGTGAACCCGGTCGGCGCATTCAGGTCGTCGAGGAAGTGCGTGCAGCGGTCGGCCCGACCGTCGCGGTCGGTGTCCTCCAACACGAGCAGCGAGTCACCGCGGGTGCTGGTCGGCGTGCGTTCGGGGTAGTTGGGCCAGACCGCGACCCAGAGCCGGCCGCGCGTGTCCCAGGCCATCTGCACCGGATTGACGAGCTCGGGAAAGCGCTTCTCGTCGGCGAAGAGGTTCACGCGGCAGTTCGGCGCGACCTTCATCTTCGCGATCGCGGCCTCGCCGTCCGGGTAATCCCAGGAGAGATCCGGGTTGCTGCCGGGGTGGTTGGTCGCGACCGGCACGGGTTCCGGCAGGTTGTCGTCCTTGACGATCAGGTCGCCGCCCTGGGCGACGGCCCACACGCGGGCATCGCGATTCGCGGTCATCACGTCGCGGATCTGCATCTCGCGCTGCATGACCGTGCGGTTCAGGATCGGCGCACTGGTGTTGCCGCCCGCGTCCTTCGGCGCGTACTTCTCGTACGAGCGGCCGCCGTAGACGTTGTAGCCGTCGATCGTGCGGTAGCGCTGGTGCCACTGCCAGTTCTTGTCGTTGACCGCGGCGCGCAGGCGCGTGAACTCGCCCTGCGGTGGGTCCGCGGCGAAGAGCGCGCGGAAGAGCAAGGGCGCGAGCAGGCGGTCGCCCTCTTCGGTGAGATGCATGCCATTGGTGGTCAGCGAGGATCCGGCCGCGGCGGCCGCGGCGTAGAGCTGCCGGCTCGGCGCCATGAGATCGACGCAGAGGACGCCGTGCTCCTGCGCGACTTCGGTCATCGCCGCGGCATAGAGCTGCAGGTTGGCATTCGTCGCGCTCGGATCGGGGAACGCCGGATCCTTGTGCCGTTCGTTCGCGATCGGCGTGCAGAGCACGAGGCGGACCTTGTCCCTGCCGCCGAAGTTCTGCTGCAGCATGTGCTGCACGAACCTGGCGAGGTCCTTGCGGAACTTCGGCAGGCCCGCGGCACCCTGGAACGACTCGTTGAACCCGTAGAACGCGAGCACTACGTCGGCGCCGGTCTGGCGCAGCCACTCGTCGCGCGCGCCGAATCCCTCCGAGCGATGCCAGGTCGCGACCTCGTCGCCGGCCACCGCGAGCGTGCGCACCGTCAGCCGGTGCGACGCGAAGCGCGCGTGCAGCAGGGTCTCGAACCAGCCGCTGTGCTGCATGCGATCGGCGAGCGCATGGCCGAGGATCGCGATGTGGTCGCCTTCGCGCAACGTGAGGCGGGAGGGTGCCTGGGCAGGAGCCGGGACGGCGTAGAGGACGCCGAGCAGGGCGTAGAGGATGGGTGCGGGTTGCATCGGAGGCACGGCGGGGAGCAGGATAGGGTGCGGCGCAGCCGCGGGACACCAAGGAGCCGTCCCGAGAGGCTGGCCTCGTCAGGCCCGAGTGAGGCTCACCACGGTCTCGACGTGGTGGGTCTGCGGGAAGAGATCGAGCGCGGTCACCGTGTCGAGGCGGTAGCCGCCGCGCACCAGGGCGCCGAGGTCGCGGGCCAGTGTGACCGGGTCGCAGGAGACGTAGACGATCCGCGCGGGCGCGAGCGAGACCAGTCCCGGCACGGCGTCCTTGGCGCCGATCCGCGGCGGGTCGAGCACCACGAGGTCGGGACGGAAGGGCGGGTGCTGCAGCCAGGCGGCGACGCGCTCGGTCACGACCTCGAGGTTTGTCAGGCCGGCGTGTTGCGCGTTCTGCGCCAGGTAGCGCGTCGCGCGCACTTCGCTCTCGACGGCGACCACCTGGCCGTGCTTGCCGGCCAGCGGCAGCGAGAAGAGGCCGACGCCGGCATAGAGATCACAGGCCTGTGCCACCACCGGGCCGGCGACCGTCTCCTCGATCAGCGTCTCGAGCAGGAAGCGATTGGCCTGGAAGAAGCCGTTGGCCGGGCCGGCGAGGCGGAAGCCGCCGGCGTGGCGCTCGATCTCCTCGTCGTCCCAGCCGACGCCGAGCGCCCCGAGCGCGGCCTCGACCTCGCGCGGTCCACCGGTGCTGCGGCGCGGCAGCAGGGCTTCGAGCTCGGGGGCCAGCACCGGGCACTCCTGGGCCGGTACGATCTCGTGGCTGCCGGCGCGGGAGTAGCCGAAGTGCGGGAACGCGAGCTTCCACTGCGCGCGACTCCGGTAGCCGTATTCGGCACCGGCGCGGATCGGGATCGGCTTGACCCACTCGATCCCACCGGTCCGGCGCAGCGACTCGCGCACGATCTCCTGCTTCCACTGCAGTTGCGTCGCGTACTCGATCTGCTGCCACTGGCAGCCGCCGCACTCGCCGAAGTGCCGGCAGCGCGGCGCCCGCCGCGCCGGGCTCGGGACCAGCAACTGCTCGAGCACGCCGCGCGCGTAGCCCTTGCGCACGCTCGTCACCCGCACGCGTACTTCATCACCTGGTACCGCGTACGAAACCATCAGGATGATTTCCCGATGGCGCGCGAGGCCGTCGCCGCCGGCGATCAGGCGCTCGATCGTGACGTCGACGAGCTCGCCGACCTTCACCCGACGAACACCAGCTCGCCCGCCGTCGCCGGCAGGATGCCGCGCTCGGCGCCGCGCGCGAGCAGGAGCCGGCAGCCCTCGCGTCCGCGCGGTCCGAAGTCGAGCGTGAAGTCGTTCACGTACATGCCGATGAAGCGGTCGGCCTGCGCATGGTCCAGGTCGCGGCCGTAGCGCAACGCATCCTGCACCGCCTCGCGCCGGTGCTCGAGCCCGTACCGGATCGAGCGCTGCAGCACGCGCCCGATCTTGCGGCACAGGGCTTCGCCGAGATCGAGCCGCACGACGTTCACGCCGAGCGGCAGTGGCAGGCCGGTCTGTTCCTGCCACCAGGCGCCGAGATCCACGACCAACGTGAGACCCTGCTGGCGGTAGGTCAGCTGGCCTTCGTGGATCAGGAGGCCGGCCGCGAAGCGGCCACTGGCGACCTCCTGCGGGATGCGGTCGAAGGGCACCACCTCGTACGCGAACTCCGGCGTGTGCAGCTTCAGCGCGAGGAACGCGCTCGTCATCGTCCCCGGCACCGCGAGCTTGACCCGTCCGAGATCGCGCGCGAGCAGCGGTTCGCGGCTGACGACCATCGGGCCATAACCGTCGCCGATCGAGGCGCCGCAGCTCAACAGGCCATAGCGCCCCTGCAGGTGCGCGAACGCGTGCAGCGACACTGCGGTCACGTCGAGCTCGGCCTGCAGCGCGCGGCGGTTCAGCGTCTCGATGTCCTGAAGGACGTGCGTGAATACCAGCCCCTCCTGATCGATCCGGTCCTCCCGCATCGCCCAGAACATGAACGCATCGTCGGGATCCGGACTGTGCCCGAGGGTCAGCGGTTTCATCGCGCGGTCTCGCGGTACGCGATCTCGACGTTGCGGCGCCAGTGCTCGCCGCGCCAGCTCGCGTACTTCAGCCGCACCGGCTCCGCCGAACGGTAGGCTTCCTCGAGCGTCTCGCCGTGCTCGTGCGCGGCCGTGGTCGCGTCGATCACGTCGTTCCAGTAGGTGAGCTGCTGGTCGAAGAGCGCGTGCGGACCAGGCTTGCCCTCGCCCGGGACGAGCTGCAGCGCCGACGAGTTCTTGTAGTCCTTGCGCAGGTCGCGCAGCACGCGCACCGACGAGCGGATGCTGCCGCCGTGGTCCGGCAGGATCACGGGGTGATACTGGTCGTGCACGAGCGTGCCGAGCACGAGCACCTGCGCCTCGTGGAAGTGCACGTAGGCGACCCCGTCGGTCGCGGCGCTGCCCTTGTGCTGCAT
>CAZSKV010000634.1:0-6878 GCA_964607495.1 uncultured candidatus Brocadiaceae bacterium | reverse complement strand
TCCCACATCCTCTCGGGCACGCCCGCGGCCGTCGCCATCAAGGTGTTCGGCGACGACCTCGACGGGTTGCGTGCGGTCGCCGGCAAGATCGAGCGCGAGTTGTCGGGCCTTCCCGGCGTACGCGACCTCGTCGCCAACCGCGAAGTGCTGACGGACACGTTGCCGATCCGGTTCGACCGCGAACGCCTCGCGCAGTACGGGTTCACGCCCGCAGCAGCGGCGCTGCAGCTCGAGACCGCATTCCTCGGACGGACGGTCGGCGTCGTCAACCAGGGGTCGGCGCGGCTCGACATCGTGCTGCGGCTCGCGGACGCGGAGCGGGAGAGCGTCGAAGACGTCAAGCGCTTCCTGCTGCGCTCGCCGAGCGGAGCGATGGTGCGGGTGGAGTCCGTGGCCCAGGTCGTCGAGGAGCGGGCTTCGAGCCTGATCACGCGGGAGAACGTGCGGCGAAAGGCCGTGATCTCCTGCAATGTCGCCGACGGGCACAACCTGGGTGATCTGGTCGCACGGATCCGCGCCCGGGTCGACCCGATCCTCGCGACGCAAGAGGGCATGAGCGTCGAGTACGGCGGTCAGTTCGAGGCCCAGGCCGAGGCTGGGCGGCGCATCCTATGGGCCTCGGCCGGCGTGCTCGTGCTGATCTTCCTGATCCTGTACGCCGCGTTCGGCTCGGCGCGTCCCGTCCTGCTCGTGCTCTCGAACCTGCCGCTCGCGCTGGTCGGAGGTGTCGTGGCGATGTTCCTCGCGGATTCCCCGGACCTGCTGCGCAACCTCGCCGGCCTCGTTGGCGCCGGTGGCTACGTGGCTCCCGTCATGTCGATCCCGGCCCTGGTCGGTTTCATCGGCCTCGGGGGAGTCGCGTGCCGCAACGGCCTCCTGCTCGTCTCGCACTACTACCACCTGATGGAGCGCGAGGGCGTGAGCAAGGCAGACGCCGTGGTGCGCGGCGCCGAGGAACGGCTCGTGCCGATCCTGATGACGGCGCTCAGTTCCGCGTTGGCACTCATCCCGTTGGTGCTCGCCAAGGGCGAGATCGGCAGCGAGCTCCAGTACCCGATCGCGGTCGTGATCCTCGGCGGACTGGTCAGCAGCACGTTCCTCAACCTCTTCGTGGTCCCCGTAGGATTCCAGATCTTCGGCGGTGGGCCACGCACCGACTCCCGTGCAACCATCGATCGTGTCCCCACAACCCGGATCCAGTGAACCATGAAGCCGCAGCTCATTCCGTCGGCCACCTGCCTGTTCGTCCTTGCCGCCTGCGCCGAGAAGGAGGCTCCGCACCAGCCGCCCCCCGCCACGCAGAAAAGCCCCGCCGACCACGGGCTTGCACTGCAACTCGGGACGCTGAGCGTCGGCAGCCGGCGCTTCGAGATCACGCAACTTGGCCGCCTGGTGCCGGGAGAGGAAGGGGCCTTCGAGGTCATGCCCAAGGGCAACACGGCCGCTGAGATCGCGAGCCTGAACGTCTACCTCTGGATCGAGAGCGAGGACGGCACCCAGTTGAGTGCTCCCGCCAAGGGAACTCGCGAGGGCACCAGCCTGCACTTCCATGCAACCCCGCAGAAGGCCGGGAAGGCGCCGTTCCGGGTCGTGCTGCGGGTACGTGCGGATGGTGCGGACGACCGGGCGAGCCTGCCCCTCGACGGCCACGGCCACGAACACGCCCATGGCCCTCACGGCGGTGTGATCGCGCGATTCGCGGGCGCTGGGACCAACGGCCACCTCGAGCTGAAGTTGCACGACGACAAGGGCGATCTCGAGCTCTGGCTCGGCAAGGACGACAAGCTGACGGAGTCCTTCGACCTGCCGCTGGCCGCAACGGTCGAGGTGGAGTTCATCGACGTCAAGGGTCGCAAGGTCTCGCTGCGCGCCAGGAACCAGACCAAGAACGAGGACGAAGACGGCAAACCGAACGTCCGCGCCGGCAGGACGAACTACTTCGTCTATCCGGGCGCGAGCGGCGAGGACTCTGCCTGGCTGCGTGGCAAGGAGTTCCAATCGATCGTGATCGTGCGCTTCCAGGCAGGGGAGACGGCGTTCGTCTCGGAGGAGCTCGTGTTGAAGCCGCACGTCCACTGATTCCCGCAAGAGCCGACCCAGGTCGGCATGGAGAGAGACCGATGACGATGGACCGTAGAGAGGCGCTGAGCGCGATTGCGCTCGGCGGCGTGGCGCTGTTCCGCGACGGGGCAGAGGCGACTGCCCCCCAAGGCAAATCGGGCACCCACCAGGTGGTCCCGCTCCCCTTCGACCCGACGAAGCTGCGCAATCTGAGCGAGAAGCTGCTCGTCTCGCATCACGCCAACAACTACGCCGGCGCGGTGAAGAACCTGAACAAGGTCGAAGTCGAACTCGCAAACGTGGGCAAGGACACGCCCCCGTTCCTGGTGGCCGGCCTGAAGGAGCGCGAGCTCACATTCCGCAACTCGGCCGCGCTGCACGAGCTCTACTTCGCGAACCTCGGCGGCGACGGCAAGCTCGCCGGTCCGGTCGCGGATGCGCTCTCCACGGCGCATGGCACCCTGGGTCGCTTCGAAGAGCTGTTCCGGCTCACGGCGATGAGCCTCGCCGGTGGCAGCGGCTGGGTCGTGCTCGGCTACGACCTGCACCGCGATGGCCTCGAGATCGCCTGGTCCGGCGGCCACAGCCAGCAGGCCGTGGCGTGTCTGCCACTGCTCGTGCTCGACATGTACGAACACTCGTACCACCTCGACTACGGCGCGGCAGCCGCGAAGTACGTCGATGCCTTCTTCGCCAACCTCCACGCCGACGAAGTGAATCGGCGCTTCGCGGCAGCCCGCAAGGCGGCGGCGGCGATCCGCGGTTGATTGCACCGGCGGTGTCGCAACCGGCCTGCCTGCTGCAATGGCTGCGCAACCGCCAAACCTGCAACCCGCCCGGCTCCTGCCTGGCTCGCCGACGGCCGGTCCAGCAGCGGAAGTCCGGCAGTCCGCGCCAGGAAGTTCCAGAGCGTCCGGAAGCGGTCCAGGAATGCGAGCCGGCCGCGCCCACCGGCTGGGGCGAGTACGTCGCGGCCAAGCTGGCTGATCACGCGGAGCGACGCATCCAGCCCGTGCACGCGGATCAGAAGTCGGAGCGCCTCACCAGATCACCCAGAACCACCCAGCGGACAGCTCTTCCCAGGACTCGCCTGGTCGCAACCGGCCAGCATGGATCCGCGCGACATGCGCCGGCGGGTACCACCGCAGCAGCTCGCGGTAGGTCTCGCCGCCGCCCCAGTAGTAGCCGAAGCAGATTGCGACGGTGCGCTCCCAGCCGGCACCTTCCATGCGGATCCAGAGCGCACCGACCTGGCGTGCCAACTCCTCGCAGCGGACACGCGTCGTCGCGTCCTCGGCGCGGTCCCGTAGCGCCTGGATCTCGCTGAGCAGGGCCGGCTGCTCGTCGACGATGCGGCGCGCGCGTGCCACGTCGAGCGGCGTCCCCCCCGTGCTTTCCGCCCAGAACAGCCAGACCAGCGCCGGACCCGAGAAGACGGCCCCCACCGCCCAGAGCGCGAGCAGGGCCACCAGGATCCTGGTCTTCCATGCGCCGCGCCTGTCCTGCATGCACGGGAGCATATGAGGTGTCGGGCTTCCCGATCAGGCGGGGAACGGTGCGCGGCAGCAGGGCCTCTGCGCCGGATTCCCCGCGAAACACGCCTCGTGGCGCGACGTTCTCCCTGGTTCAGCCCGGCTTGGTCGTTTCCACCTCCGCACGGAATCCCATGTTGCACAGACTCCTCCTCCCCGTCCTGGTCGTCGCCGCCGCGGTGCCTGCCCAGGCGCCGAACCTGCAACCCGCCAGGCTGCTTCCGGGCTCGCCGGCGCTGGGCCCAGCCGCCGAGGTCCAGCAGAGTGCCGCTTGTGCGGCCGGCGCCGGCAGCTCGCTGCTGGTCTTCGAGGACCGGCGCGCCGGCGACAGTGACCTCTTCGGCGTCCGCCTCGATGCAGGCGGCGTACCGCTCGACCCGCTGCCGTTCCCGATCACCAAGGACCCCGGCAACCAGACCGCGCCGAAGGTCGTGTGGAACGGCCAAGCCTGGCTCGTGGTCTACAGCAACCAGGTCGATCCGGGCAGCGGGTACTTCGCGTACCAGGTCGCGGCCTTGCGCGTGTCGGCGCTGGGTGCGGTGCTCGACGCGGCGCCGCTGGTGTTGAACCTCGACCACACCGGCGGCAGCTTTGCCGCCGCGAGCGACGGCGCCGGCTGGGCGGTCGTCTACACCGGCTTCAGCGCGGGCAACAGCGGCGTCTTCGCCCGGCGCGTGACCGCGGCCGGCGCCGTGCTCGACCCAGGCGGCGTCCTCGTGGTGCCGCCGACCTACTATCTGATGTCCGCCCTGGGTGCCGCGTACGCGGGCGGCAACTACCTGCTCACCTGGGGGGACAGCGGCCTCCGCGGGCGCCGCTTCACGCCGGCCCTGCAACCCGTCGATGCGAATCCGGTGCTGGTGCACGACACCTTCGGCGCGCTCAGCGGGAACGGCACGGGCTACTTCGTCGCCTGGCCGTTCCAGAACGCGCAGTACCAGGGCGAGGTCCTCGGCGCGCGCCTGGGCGCCGACCTCAAGCGCATCGACGCGACGCCGCTCGCGATCTCCGGCGCGAGGCCGAACGACAACGCGCAGGATCCGACCGTCGTCTGGGACGGCAGCCAGTGGATCGTCGCGTGGCTGCACCTCGGCACCCAGGCCCAGCGCGCCGCACGCGTCAGCCAGGGCGGCGCGGTGCTCGACCCGGGCGGCGTGAGCGTCCCCCACAACTCACCCAACTACCTCTACGGCTTCACGCTCGGCGCCCTGCCAGCGGGTGGCGCGCTGCTCGCGTGGCACGACGGCCGCTACGGCGCGAGCGATGTGTTCGCAACGCCGCTGCGGGCCGGCGGGACCACGGGCAGCGAGCGGTGCTACAGCCTGGGCGCGGAGACGTTGCAGGGGCCGCGCGTCACGGCAGGCAACGAGCAGTACCTCGTGACCTGCCGCGGGCTCACGGCCACGGGCTCGCGCATCCTCGCGCAGCGCGTCGATGCCTACGGCGTCGCCCTCGATGCGCAACCGATCCCGGTGGCGGTTGCCAGCCACACGAACCTGCAGGCCGGGGGCGCCGCCTGGAACGGCCTCTGTTACCTGATCACGTGGAGCGACAACGGCCGGATCTTCGCGCGCCGGATGCGCGCCGACGCGACCTTCCTCGACCCGGCGCCGATCGCCGTGTTGTCCGGGAGCAGCGCGGACGCTGCGGCCCTCGGCGGTGACTTCCTCGTGACCGGCATCCACGCGCCGAGCTACCCGCAGTACGTGTTCTCGTACGCCGCGCGTGTGCGCGGCAGCGACGGCGTGGTGCTCGATCCCACGGCACTCGGGCTCGGCAACTCGTACGCGACGCGGGCGCGGGCCGTGGTACTCGGCCAGCGTTGGTTCGTCGTGACCGAGCGGCACTGGACCCACGACAAGAACCAGAGCGACCTCGAGACGCACTTCGTCGACGCGGCCGGGGTCGTGACGCCCGGACCGAATCCGGCCAGCGTGAACATCCAGGACTGGGGGAGCATCGATGTCGCGAGCGCCGGAACGCACGCGCTCGTCGTCTGCCAGTCCGGTAGCAACTGGACGAACACCGAGGTGTTCGCGCGCCTGGTCCTGGCCGACGGCACCCTCGCGAGCGGTCTCGTGAACCTGACCGGCAACGATGCCGGCGGTCAATCCCGCGCCGCGGTCGCCTGGAACGGCACCGAGTACGTGGTCTGCTACCAGACGCTGCAGAAAAACGTCTGGTTCTACGACTACGAGCCCGACGTCTACGGCGTCCGGGTCAGTGGCAGCGGGGCACTGCTGGATGCGCGTGGTTTCGCGCTGTGGGACGGCGAGGACTACGAACGCACGCCGGAGGTGACGGGCCTGGGCTCCGGCCGCGCGCTCTTCGCCGCGGCGGTCTACGTCGATGGCACCCACGCGGCATTCCGCATCGGCACGCGCACGATGCGGCCCGCCGGCCTGCAGAGCTATGGCGTGGGCACGCCGGGCTGCCAGGGGGCGCAGCGTCTCCATGCGAGTGGACCACCGCAGCTCGGGGCAGGGGCGTTCACGCTCTACTGCGACCGCGCGCCCGCGAACACGGGCGGCGTCGCGCTCTTCGCGGCCGGCGCCGACCTCGCGGGCACCTTGCATCCCGCGCTCGGGGTGCGGTTGCACGTGGCGCTCGGCAGTGGCGTGGTGGCGTTGCCGATGCCGGCCTCGGGCGCGGGCCTCGGGACGCTGGCCTTGCCGCTCCCCAGCGACCCCGCGCTGCGGGGCGCGCGCGTCTACGTGCAGAGCGTCTGGCCCTGGGCATCGGCATGTCCGCTGCCGCCACTCGGGCTCAGCGCTTCGGAGGGGCTGGAGCTCTTGCTCCAATAGACTCCGGCTGCGGCGGCCCTGCCGCAGGCATCGGGCCCCTCAGGTCAGGCACCGGTCGAGCACCGTCATGACCAGGAAGCCGATCACGATGCCCCAGGTCGCGACGCGTTCGCGCCCGCGCACATGCGACTCCGGGATCACCTCCTGGCCGACGACATAGAGCCTGGCTCCCGCCGCGAAGGTCATCGCGACCGCGATGACGACCACCGAGGCCTGCCCGATCAGGATCCCGAGCAGGCCGCCGGCGACCTCGGCCAGCCCGGTCGCCATCGCGATCGCAAGGCTGCGGCCGCAACTGAAGCCGGCAGCCTGCAGCGAGGTCGCGGCAATCAGGCCTTCGGGCAGGTTCTGCAGCACGATCCCGCTGGTGATCGCGTGGCCGAGACCCTGCTCGGGACCGGCGAAACCGATCCCGACCGCGAGCCCCTCCGGCACGTTGTGCAGGGTGATGGCGAACACGAAGAGCCAGGCGCCGCGCACG